>JAPOVQ010000009.1 GCA_026708035.1 Chloroflexota bacterium
AACAGCGCCGGGTCGACCTGCCCACCACCGAGGACATCCGCGGATACGTCGCGGATTTCCGGACATGCCTGCGCGAAGGCACGATCCTGGAGCGCAAGGCCCTCATCCGCAACTTCGTGGCGGGCATCGAGGTGGTGGACGACGAGGCCACGCTCACGTACACCATCCCCATGCCCAACGATGGGGTGACCCAGGATTCGGCCGCGGTTCTCGATTTCGTCCAGTCCGGCCTGCCAGGCCGCATGCGCCTGCGCGGCCGGGTCGCCGCTGCCGCGGGCCGGCAATCCACCGATCAAGCCGTGATGCCGCCTTGGATCAGGCGCGCGGCATGGCCGAATACACCTGCAGCAAGACAACGGCGAGCGCGGCCAGGCCGGCTGTGATGATCACGCTCTGTTGCACTGCCGGCCACACGAAGCCGCGCCAAAATCGTGGTTTGGGCCCCGTCAATCCGCGCCACGTGGCCACCGTGGCGAACACCCACAGAAAAACCGTCGCGACTATGTCTCCGATCAGCGGCAACCGGCGACGGTCACGCGTGAGCAGGTCGGGGACCACGCCTTCGCCACGGGCGACGGCATGGGTGCTCCCGGCGAGATGGCGCTTGTGCGGCACCCCGTTGACCAGGACGAGACCCTGGGGCAGCGCGACGTAGCCCGTGAGGCCGAGGTACACGTCTGGCCGCGTCTCACGCAGCGCACGAATGGTCAGGACATATCGCTGCCCACCGCTGTCGGGAATCGGCGTGAATTCAAGATCGACGGTGCCGGGGCGCGAGTGGTCGTGCCGGACCTCGGCCCGGGCTTCGTAGACCGGGGTGTCCGCTCCCCATGGCGTCAGCCGAGCCAGGATCGGCACCCCTTCCTCATCGGCGCCGCGCTCAATCCCGTCGCCGTAGGCCCACACTTTCACCCGCGTCAGCCGGTCGAGCTGCGCCTGAAACGGCTGCTCGAGTTGTGTGATCGGGCCGGCATAGAAGAGCGGGCGCGCGGTGCCGGCTTCCTCCCACTCGTACTCCGCGAGCAGCGCCGGCACGATTGCGGCGAGCAGGGCGAGCGCCGCCCCGAGCGCCGCCCACCGGCCGCCCCGCAGCCTGTTGTGTTCGCCGGCCTCGGCGGCCGCTCCTCGCCCCGTCGCGAGCCGCTCGACGAGGACCACGGCCAGGATCGCGCCGGCCATGAGCTCGGAGGCGTCCTCGATGAACATTTCCCAGGCGACTTGCGTGCCGTAAAGGTCGCTCAAGCCGTCGCGAACGATCGCGCCCACCCCGAGCGCGAGCGCCAACACCGCGAGCATCGCGAGCGCCGGTTGACGCCGCAGCGAGACATAGGCGACCCACGCCGCTGCCGCCGCCAGGGGAGCGAATGGCGCCGCAAGCAAGGCCACCCAGCGGATCGTGAACGGCAGATCCTCGAGGCCCAGCGCCTCGAGATACGGGTAGAGCGTCCCCCACCGTCCGAACGGGTCCTTGACGTTCGCGAGCTCCTCGACCGCGACGAGGGCGGCAAACAGCGCCGCGCTGAGCCAGCCGAGCACCCAGAGCCAGCGTGGGGTTTTCGAAGTAGCTTCTGGCCGAAATAGCTGCCCGGCGGCCAGCGCGGCGACGGCTCCCCAGAGGATTGCCGAGTAGAGATTCGCCGCCGTCCCCTCGCCGTCCAGGTTGAGATGGCCAAGCCAGCCGAACCAGTCCCAATCGGCCACGAGAACGGCCAGCGGCACGGTGAGCGCCAGATGCACCACCAGAAACGCGGCGAGCAGCCGCGCCCGAGATTCCGGGGGCTGTAGCAAGGACCAGAATTTGGACACGAAGGTTCGCGCCGCCGCTTGCGAGAGGTCCATCAGCGCCGCCGAGCCGACCGGCGCAGCGCATCGTCCGCCCGGTTGGCTGCCATCATCGTGCTCAATTCGGCGATCTCAGACCTTCGGGCACGCCACCATCGGTCGCGGCGCGCCTTAGCCTACCGTCGTGGAACACGATGAAGCGTCCACGGGGCCGCGCATCTTCGAGACGGGGCGTGCGGCCCTCACGGCGAGGGTGTCTGGATTTCACCACGGTCGCCGGCGCCCTTGGCCTACCATGGGGGCTGCTGGGCTTGGCGCTGGGAGGTCGCCCCCATGAGCCGTTGGGTGGCTCGAACCGCAAGTTTGGCCGGCATCGTGCTCGCGGCTGGCCTTCTGGTCCTCACGACCGCCTGCGGGGAAGCCGGCGACGGCGGCGATGCAATGGTCGTGCGGGACCCGGAAATCACGGGCGACCCGTTGCCGGACTTTACGCCCACGGCGCCCGACAGCGCGCTCGGCCTCCCCGCTCCCGAGGTCCGGGGCACGGATTTCGACGGCCGCAGCGTCGCCATTGTCAACGACGGGCGGATGAAGGTGGTCCTGTTCTTGGCGCACTGGTGCTCGCACTGCCAGTCCGAGGTTCCCGAGGTCCAGGCCTGGATCGACGGCGGCGGCAAGCCGGAGAACGTCGACCTCTACGGCATCGCCACCGCGATCGAAGAGGAGGGATCGAACTACCCGCCGGACGCGTGGCTGGAGCGTGAGGGGTGGACGTCGCCGGTGCTGGTGGATACGAACGACACCGTGCTGCGCGCCTTTGGCCTGACCGCGTTTCCGACCTGGGTGTTCATCAACGCCGACGGCGCAGTCGCTCTCCGGATCGGCGGCGCGATCGGAGCGGAGCAACTGACGGCGTTGTTCAGAGGGCTGCGGTAGGTCACGCGATCGGTTCGTTCTCCGGGTCGGTGGGGATAGTTCCCGCTTCCGGGCGAATGACTGACTCCGGAATCGGGGCCCAGGCGGCCCGCTTCCCACGGCGAGACAGGCCCCATGCCATCCACTACATTGGGCCGGGTTGCAGCAGGCTGCGGTATTGGCTCGTATCCGTTGACAGCGGGCGCCGCGGCAGTCGTTCATGGCGGGGAGGATGGCGATGCCTAGGAATATCGCGTTGCGGATCGTGGCGGCCTACCAAATGCTCGTGGCCGTGGCCGTGGGTGTGCATTTCATCATCACGCCGCTGTATCACCCGGGCGGCGACGAGCCGTTCACCGCGTGGCTCGTCATGAACTGGTTCATGGCAGTGAGCGTGGTAATCGTCCTGCTCGGCAGCTTCGCGCGGAAGCGGCGCATGGACGCCGAAGAGGCGGACACGCGAACCTCGCTCGAAGTGAACATCGTCTTCTACGCTGCGCTGGGACTGTTTCTCTGGTTCTTCTGGAACTGGTTTGGCGCGCTTACCGACCAGGGCAACGGCACGCTGTGGGCGTTCATCGACCCGCTGTTCGTGCTGGTGGTTGGACCCGCCGGCCTGCGGATCTGGCGCGCGGCCGGGGGGTAGCCGGGCTGGGCGGAACCGCGCAGCCGAGATCGCACGTCTGAGATTCCTCGCTGCGCTCGGAATGACAGATGTGGGGCGCTCGGATTGTCAGAAGTGGCGGCCCGGCATGACGCACGAGTGGCGCTCGGTGTGACGAGATCGGGAGTGCGACGCAACGTGGGTCGGAGCGTCTGATGCTGCGCTGGGGGATCGTCGGCTTCGGCGACATCGCGGCCAAGGCGGTGGCCCCGGCCATTCGCGCGCACGCCGCCAGCGAGTTGGTGGCGATCTGCCGCCGCGACCCGGTTGCGCTGGAACGGCACCGGCAAGCATTCGACGTTCCGCGGGCATTCACCGACTACGACGAGATGCTGCGGCAGGCCCGGCTGGACGCGGTCTACGTGGCGACGCCGGTGCATCTGCACGCCGCGCAGACGCTGGCGGCGCTGGACCGCGGGCTGCACGTCCTGGTCGAGAAGCCCATGGCCGCCACCGCGGCCGAGGCGGAGGCCATGGTGGAACGCGCCGAGCACCGGGGCGTGCGGCTGGGCGTGGCCTACTACCACCAGTTCATCCCGATCAACGCCTACGTACGCGAGCTGGTGGCTTCGGGCGAACTGGGCGAACTGACGGCGCTGCACGGCAACGCGTCGTCCTCGTACAACCCGCCATTGGACGATCCCAAAGCCTGGCGGCTCATTCGCGCCGCGGGCGGGGGCGGTCCGCTGATGGACCTGGGCAGCCACCGTTTGCAGACGTTCGCCTCGCTGGCAGGGCCCGCGCGGCAGGTGGCCGCGTTCGGCGACCGGCGGCGCGTGGCCGGTGACGTGGAGGACGTGCTATCGCTGATCGTCAACTACGACTCCGGCGTGCAGGCCACGCTGTCGTCGATCTGGGGCATCGATCCGGCGCGTGGGGACTACGAGGTGTGGTGCACCGAGGGCTACGTCAACGTGCCCTATGCGCGCGGCGACGAGTGCTTCGTGACGCAAAACGGGCAACGACGGCAGGAGACGCACCCGGCGCCGGAGTTGCACGACCTGCCGCTGATCGAGGACTTTGCCGCCGCCGTCACGCACCCCGGTGGGCAGGTGCTCACCGGCGAGGTCGGGCTCGAGGTGCAGCGGGTGATCGACGCCGCCTATCGCTCGGCGGCGGACGGCATGGTGGTCAGGCTGTAGGTACGGTTGGAACCATCCCTCGCGGTGCGGCGCCCGCAGCCATCCACAAGGGGTGCGCCTGGCTCCGCCTGCGATGCCCGGATTGACCCCCATCCTTGCCTTCCCCCTTCCAGGGGGAAGGGATCGAAAGGGGCAATATCAGAGGTTGACTAGGCGTCCGCGGGCTCCAGCCCGCCGGGGGTCACGCGCAGACGCTGGGCGCGAACTCGGGCGTCGGAGTACTTGCCGTCGTAGACGTAAAGCACGACGTCCGGCTCAACCTCGACCGTGGCGCCGTTGGCGTAGAACGGCGTGTCGATGCGGGTGGCCTGCCAACTCATGCCGCCGTCCAGACTCAGTTGCGCGCCGATGCCCGGGTGCCGTCCGGCGATGACCATCGCGCCATTCGCGGTGGCGGTCATGGCGTCGGTGCAGGCATACATGGGGAAATGCCCGCGCGTCGCCGGGCTCCAGGAGCGGCCACCGTCGTGCGACCACATCTCCCACATCCAGGGGGAGGACTCCGGGCGAATCAGCGCCACGATGCGGTTGGGCGCCACCTCGCAGGCGGAGGTTTCCGAGGCCGTCTCGCGGGCGTTCATCAGCATGCCGGGGCGCGGGTTGGGGCCGTCCACGCGAATCGGTTGCGACCAGCTACGTCCCCCATCGGTGGATCGCACGCAGTAGCTAAAGGATCCCGGAGCGGGGGCGCCGACGTAGCGCCAGCCGTCGCGGTTTTCCCCGCCGTGCATGCTGGGTCCGACGGCCACGCTGTAGCCGAAGCGCAGCAGAGTGCCGTCGCGCAGCGGCACGACTTTCGATAGGTACGCATGCTCGATGTCGAGATCGTCGTCAAACGTCACGCACCCGATGCCCGTCGGCTCGCTCCAGGTGCGTCCGGCGTCAGCCGACTCCATGATCGACAGGTCAAAGGGCGGGTCGTGCTGCATCAGGAACGCCACGATGTTGTCGCCCTCGACCGGGTGCAGCGCGGCGCTCTGCAGCGTGTCGGGAAGCACCTCGGGTTCCGACCAGGACCGGCCGGCGTCGTGCGAGCGCAGCAGGAGAATGGTGCGCGTGCCGGTGGTGTGCGCGTCCAGGGCCGCCACCTTCAGGAGCACCTCGCCCGAGTCCAAGCGCACCAGGCCGCCCACGTACTGATAGGCGCCATGCGTGGTGTCGGGGAGCGGATGCCGCCATCCCGGACCGGGCGCGACGGACGAGTCCCACGGCGGCGCGGCCACCGCCTCGCCGCGAATGCGGACATTGCGGAAGCTGTTGCCCGAGCCCACCCGCGGGCGAGCGTCGCCAAAGTATTCCTTGACCTCGTCCGGGTCCCGACCGTTGTAAGTCTCGAGTCCGACGTAGCCCGCCCCGTCATAGGTGTCGTCCGTAACGACGGGAAAGGCGCGGCCGTCCACCCAGAGCCGGATCTCCGGGCCTTGCACCCTGAGCCTGGCGGTGTGCCACAGCCCGATCTCGCTGGGGATGCCGGGCACGACCTGGGTGTGCAGCACGCGCGCCCAGCCCGAGGCGTCCACCTTGGATATGGCGGCCCAAAAGTGGGCGCCGCGGAACTGCTGCCCCGTGCAGGGAAAGTGCACCAGGTAGTAGTGCCGCGCGTGGCGCCCGCGGAAGACGAAGCCGCTGTCCGATCCTTGGATTTCCCAGCGGAAGTCGAACTCGGCCTCGAAGTCGCGGTAGGCCGCGGCGGTGGAAACCGCCAGGCTGTCGTCCGCCGGCTGCGGCGGACTGGTCACCACGCCGGGCTCCTCTTCGATCCACGGCCCGGTGGTGAAGGCCCAAGGCTCGCCGGAGACCGGCGACAGCGAATGCCAGGTGTCGTTCATGTCAACCTCCGGGTCCGTCGGGTCCGATCTGGACCTCCAGCAGCTCTTCGCCCCAAAGCACCGGGCCATCGTAGATCTGGCAGATCTCCTTGATCGCCTGGCTGCGGGCCTGCGGCTCGTCCAGCCAGGGCGGCTGGTGGTTCACGAGCAAGCGCTTGACCCCCGCGGCGGCGGCGACCGTGGCGCAGCCGGCGGTGTCGGACTCGGCCAAGAGCGACCCTTCCCACTGCCGTCCCGCCAGGGCCACGGCTTCCATGATCAGCAGGTCCGCGTCTCGGGCCAGCTCGATCACCTCGTCGCAGGGGCGCGTGTCGCCGCTGAACACCATCACCCCGTCGTCCGTCTCGAACCGGAATCCGAGGCAGGTGAGATAGGGCTGCGCGTGCCGCACCTCCGCGGCCGACACAGACCAGCCGTCCCCGCGGGCGACGGGGCCCGGCTCGATGTCGTGGGCCTGCATTTCCGGCGGCGGGCGTTCGCCGGCGCCTCCCCGGCTGTGGAAGGCCCCGATGCTCATGGGGTGATTGGTGCGCGCGACCACATCCAGCCAGAGCACGCCCTCATCCGGACCCATGAGCCTGCGGGTGAACTCCGCCGTCGGCGGCGGGCCGTAGACCTGCAACGGCGCCTCACCCCCGATCGACATGTCGAACCGGGTCATGAGGAAGCAGGGAAAGTCGGCCATGTGGTCCGAGTGCAGGTGGGTGAAGAACACCCGGCTGACATCGGTGGCCCGCAGCCCGGCCTGATACAGCTTGAGCGTGGCCGCGGGGCCGCAATCGACAAGCAGTGTTTCCTGGCCGACCTGCAGGCCGAATGCCGTGCCCCACCGGCCCGGCGTGGGCGTGGGAACACCGCAGCTGAGGACGATCAGTCTCGCCATGCGGGACTCCCGCCGCAGGTCAGGCGCAGCGGCGTGCGGCTCACGAGAAGCGCTGCGGTCCGTCGCGCGAGGCTTCGTAGGCATCGGCCCGCGCGACGCGGATGACCTGGGTCTTCGCCGGCAGATCGTGCAGGGCGCGGGTATCGCGGCGGCGGAACATGGAGTAGACATCGCCCAATGGACCGAGGATGAGCAGGGTGGTCAAGAACGGCACTTGCTCCGTCGCGGACTGGGGCACGACCTGCCAGGCAAACAGGAGCACCAGCTGCACCGCCTCGCGATTGAGCACCGCGATGGGCCCCGGCGGCAGGCCGTCGCGGTCCACCAGACGCAGACCCATGCCCAGCTTGCCCAGCGTGTAGCCAAGCGCGGACTGCATGGCCCAGCGATAGACGAACGGCACGGCCAACAGCCAGACCACCAGACCCGTGACATCGGATTCGATGTCGGCCTCCGGACTTGGCACCACGCCGGCGATGGACGCCACCACATACACCACGAAGTAGGCGATGGTGAAATCGATCAACCAGGCGCCGACGCGGCGCAGGATGAGCCGCATGTCGCCCCCAAACAGCACCGGGCGTGGCGGTGGCTGGCGCGGCGGCTCGTCGTCGGGCGGACCGAGGTCGTGCGCATCCGGCTCCGGGGGCCTGGGGCTCGCCGGATCGCTGGCGTTGCCGTCGCCGGTCCGAGTCATCGCACGTCCGCGGTCAGAGGCGCCCGGCGAACACCGCCCGACGCAGAGCTAGGGCTCATGCGGGGCAGTATCGCACCGCGCCGAACGGTCGCGTGCCGGTGGCTCACGCTGCGGGCAGCGTGGGATCCGCTGGGTGAGGCTCCCGGGCTGCGCGCAGCCCGGGCCACCGGACCAAGCGACCTTCGCACACCCCCGGAATTGGCGACGCCAAATGTGCTTCACGCGACAAAGCGACTGCGCGCGCGCCATACAATGCGACTACGTCCCGTTGGCTCTCGGAGAACGCCATGCAGTATCAGATCAAGGGCACGATCACACCACATCTCGAAGTTCAACTCGGGCCGGGGGAGACCGTCTTCACCGAGTCCGGCGTGATGGCCTGGATGGACGAGAGCATCGAGATGAACACCGGCGGCTCCGGTGGCCTCGGCGGCATGTTTGGCCGCATGATCTCCGGCGAAGGCCTATTCGTGACGAAGTTCAGCAGCCCGTCGGGCGGTGGCATGGTGGCCTTCACGCCGGAAGCGCCGGGGAACATCATCCCGATCGAGTTAGGCGCCGGCGAGTCGATCATCGCGCAGAAAGACGCCTTCATGGTCGCGGAGGAGTCGGTGACCTTCGAGGTCACGTTCAACCGGAAGCTCGGTGCCGGCCTGTTCGGCGGCGAGGGCTTCATCATGCAGAAGTTCACCGGTCCGGGGACGATGTTCGCGGCCATCGGCGGCGAGGTGCAGGAATACGACCTGTCCGCGGGACAGACGCTCAAGGTCGACACCGGCCACCTCGCCATGTTCGAGCCCAGCGTCGCCTACGACATCCAGCGGGTGAAGGGTGTGAGCAACATGCTCTTCGGCGGCGAGGGGCTGTTTCTCGCCACGGTCACCGGACCCGGCAAGGTCTGGCTGCAGCGCATGCCGCTCTCCAACCTCGCGGGCGCCATCATGCGCTTCCTGCCCAAGCCGCGCGCCGGCGGGGACTAGGCCGCAAGGGGGCCGTCTCGGCGATGCGCATCCGCCGCGTCGAATCCATCCGGCTCGACCAGTATTTGCTGGTCGAGATCGAGACCGACAGCGGGCTCACAGGTCTGGGCGAGGCCGGCGCCTGGGGCTTTCTGGAAGCCTCCGAGGCCGCCATCGAGAAGTTCGCCCGCTACCTGGTCGGCCAGGACCCGCTGCGAATCGAGCACCACTGGCAATACCTCTATCGCTGGAGCGCCTTTCGCGGCTCGGCGGTGATGGCGGCCATCAGCGCCATCGACATCGCCCTCTGGGACATCGCGGGCAAACACTTCGACGCGCCGGTCTATCAGTTGCTCGGTGGCAAGGTCCGCGACCGCGCGCGGGTTTATGCGCACGTCTTCGGCGACACGCGCGAGAAGCTGCTGGGCGGCATCGCCGAGGCCCGCGACGCGGGCTTCACCGCCGTGGGGCACCTCACGCCCTTCCTCGACGAGCCGTACGAGCGGTCCTTTTTCCAAACCCACGCGCGCAAGATCGGCGACGCCATCGACGCCGTGCGGCAGTACCGCGAGCTGGTCGGCGACGAGGTGGACCTTTGCATCGAAATCCACCGCCGCATGACACCGGCGGAGGCCGTGCAGTTGGGACGCGGCATCGAGCCGTTCCACCCGTACTTCTTCGAAGACCCGGTGATGCCCGACAACCTCGACGAGATGGCCTACGTGGCGGCCAATACCTCGGTGCCCATCGCCACCGGCGAGCGGCTCACGTCGCTGTGGGAGTTCGACATGCTGCTGCGCCGCAACGCGGCCCGCTATGTGCGGCCGGACGTGTGCGTGGTGGGCGGGATCACGGCCATGAAGAAGATCGCCGCGCTGGCGGAGGCGCAGCACGTGGGCGTGGTGCCGCACAACCCGCTGAGCCCGGTGTGCACGGCGGCGTCATTGCAGGTGGCGGCCTGCATTCCCAACCTGGCCCTGGTGGAATATCCGAGCGGCGAGGACGAGTTCCCCAAGCGGGACATGGTGACCGGCATTGCCGAGCACGACGGCCAGGGCTATCTGCTGATCCCGGACCGCCCGGGCATCGGCGTGGAGCTGAAGCCTGACGCGCGCGCCAACGTGCCCTACGTGCCCCGTGAGGTGAAGACGCGGCTGCACGTGGACGGCTCGGTGGTGGACCAGTAGGTCTGTGCACGGCCTCATGCAGGTGCGCCCGTCCCATCCAGTCAACCTGTAGGGGCGTCCCTGGTGGGCGCCCTCGCTGCCCGGCGACTGTAGGGGCGGGTTTGAAACCCGCCCGACGCTAGGCATCCGGCGCGCTTCCAGGTTAGACCGGACTGGATTCCGGCCTCCGCCGGAATCACGGAGGAGGCGCATCATGCGCGGCTGTTAGTTCCGCGCCCCCAGCCGAAGCCCCTCAGGCCGGGTCCGGCCCCCTCTCCCCGCGGGAGAGGGTTGGGGTGAGGGGCAGGAGCACCGTCTAGCGGCGGCAGCCCCAGTTAGCGCGGTCCCCCCTCATCCTGTCCTTCTCCCACTAGGGGAGAAGGGACTCGTCATCCACGCTTTCTAGTCCCGTGCAAGCCGCGTGACGTTGAACGATGCCTCTAAGGCCGGGTCCGGCCCCCTCTCCCTCGACCGGAGAGGGCTGGGGTGAGGGTGCGGAGAACCCGCCTAGCGGCGTCCTCCGAGCGGCACGTCGCGGCCCTCGTCCAAGTCCAGCCGGTCGAACTGCCGGCTGAGGTCGGTGCGGTGCCCCTGGCCGATGTCCTCCAGGAATGCGCGGTACCACGCCTCCCGCTCCGGGGTCGCCGGCGTCTGCGTCATCATCATGGCGTTCCAGGCGGCGATCTCGTCGGGCGACCGCTCGGTCATGTTGGCCTGGACCCAGGCGAGAACGTCGGCGTCGGTGGCGTTGGCGGCCACCGCGGCGTGAAAGGCGTCGACGTCGAGGCCGAGGAATTCGAGCATCTCCGTCGAAAACCCGCGCCGCGAGACATATTCGCCCAGGGCACCGGTCGCTTCGGCGCGCGCCTTGTCGATGGCGCGCGGCAAGAACACGATGCCGCCAAGCGAGGCATAAGGGCTGCGCGGCACGTCACGCGTGAGGTCCATGGGGGTGGTCTCCCGGTCAGGTAGTGGCCGGGAGTGTAGGCGGCGGGCACCTGCCATCTCCGGGCATTTGCACGCATCGAGACTTCGCTTTGCCCCAGCAGCGTCACCCTCGCCCTCTCCCATCAACGGAGAGGGGATCGAAGGGCTTTCCCGCCTGCCCACGACTGTCGCCAGCGGAGTCAGGCCCCCTCTCCCCTCGCGGGAGAGGGTTGGGGTGAGGGGTTCCATAAGCCCTTGTCCGTCATGCCGGCGGAAGCCGGAATCCAGGATCCCTCGTCAACCGACGCTGGGCCTACCGATCCGTCGCACCGTCGACGATGGCCCGCTGCATGTCGTCCAGGGTCACCGGCGGACCATCGTGGCTGAGCGCGCCGTACAGATGTTGGATTGGACGCACGGCGCGGATACGCACCTCGCCGTCCACGACGAAATAGCGCACGCGGCCACCGGGCCGCACGCCGAAGGCCTCACGCACCGCTTTGGGCAGGGTGGTCCGCCCATTGGCCGTGACTTGTGATTCAAGCATTGGGCAGTCCGCTTCAGGATCCTTCCGACTCACCCCTGGCCGGAAGTCTCTTTCGCAACACGTCGATCTTCTTTACCTGACCATCCGCGTCGATGAACCTCCAGAAATCCCAGCCGTTGGTGTTTGAATTCTCTCCACTAAACCCGGCCGCGATCCGCGCCGCCTTGCCAGCCATTGACACTGACCGGAATCTCTTCTCCTGGAAAACTATGGAGCCATCGGATTCGATTCGAGCCGAGAGGGTCTGACCCAAATATGTCTTATGCAAACCGAATGGCGTCCGAATGATCTTGGTCGCAATGAGGCGTTGCAGCGCATTTCCCATAGTCTTGGGCTTCGGCGGAGGAGGCGGCTTCACAGGCGGCGGAGAGACATCTGGAGAGCTGCCGTATACCGGGGGAAACTCGAACCGCGCCCGGACTCGGCGCAAGCTTGAAGCGACATCCCGGCGGGTGAGGTTGTTCGTCCGCCGCTGCAGCACGTTGACTAACGACGTATCCGGTTCCGGGACGAACAGGGCCTTCAAGGCCTCTTGCACCTGGCGGTCCACAAACTTCACCCGCCAGTGGCCTTCTAGTCGTTTCTCGCGTAATCCGTCCCGCGCCAGCAGTTCAAGTCCTTCGATCACGCTGCTGTCATCCACGTCGGTCAGCCGAAATGTTCGAAAGAGCTTTTGGTCAATGTCGGCACTCGCGTGCGTGCTGTAAATGCGGTACTCGTTGCCGTCGGTTAGCACAACCCACTCCACGCCCGCCACGCCGGCGTAGCCCATGACTTGGCCAGCCCATTTGTGGTCGCTGAGGTTCGTACCGAGCGCCTTGGCCTCGACGAATAGATACGGCTTGCCTTGATCCAGGAGCGCATAGTCCACAGGGTTGCCGCCGCGATAGCGATATTCAAAGTCGACTTGATTGAGGTCCCCAAGATCCCAACCCAGGGCCGTGAGGATGGGGTTTATCAGGTTTGTCCTGGTATGCGTTTCGGTAATACCCCGGCCCTGGTAGCGCTCGATGAGCTCGCGAATGTCGGGGAGGACGTCTCGCACGGCGCTCATGACGAGCAAAGCTCCATACATGAAGGAATCACGTGTAGTGCCATATCGTACTCGCCGACCGAATCCCTTTCCCTACCCAAACCGCCTCGCCAGCGCCCGGAAGAGCCCCGGCCAGGCGCCGTGCAGCCAGATGGGGAGCTGCAGCCAGCCGGGCACCACGACTTCGTCGCGATCGCGTTCGATGGCGCGCACGATGGCCCGCGCCACGCGCTCCGGGGGGATGGGCTGGGGCCGCTTGCGGCGGAACGGGCTACCGCGTCGCTCGAAGAATTCCGTGTCCACCACGCCGGGGGAAACCCTGGTCACCCGCACGCCGGATGGCTGGACCTCGTAGCGCAGGCCCTCGCTGAACGAGAGCAGGGCGGCCTTGGTGGCGGCGTAGAGCGCCTCGTCGCGGACGCCCACGTGACCCGCGATCGAGGCCACCATCACGATGTGGCCGCGCCGGCGCTCCAGCATGGACGGCAGCACGGCCCGCGTGAGCCGCGCCGCGCCCACCAGGTTCACCGCCACCAGGTCGTCGATCTTCTCGGGCGGCATGGCGGCGAACGGCCCTCCCCAGCCGATGCCGGCGTTGTTGACCAGGATGTCCACTGGCTCGGGTCCGTGGAGCGCCGCCTCGGCCAGCCGCCCGATGTCGGCTGGGCTCCCAAGGTCTGCGGAGACGGCGGTCCCGCCGGTGGCGTCGCGGATCGCGGTCAGCGCCTGGGGATCGCGGCCGGTGGCGATCACGCGGGCGCCGGCCCGCGCCAGGGCAATGGCCGTGGCGCGGCCGATGCCTGCCGTGGCTCCCGTCACCAAGGCCGTCGATCCGAGAATATTCATAGGAGCCGAATCGGAGTCCGCCTGTAGTCGCCGCCGGTCGGAGGGTATCGCGAACCCGCCCATCCGTTCGCGGTGAGGCCGCCTGCCCGTTCGTGGTGAGCCAGTCGAACCGCGCCCTTCGACAGGCTCAGGGCGAACGGGCGGGAATGCAATCGTGCCGAGCCCTTCGGCAGGCTCAGGACAGGCTCTGTCGAACCACGACGCAAAGACGAAACCTGGATTCCGGCTTTCGCCGGAATGACGGAGGGGCAACGTCCGAGCTGGACCAGCGCAAATTGGCCAACGACGGCTCCGCGGGCGTTTGCCTCTCCCAGCCGCGCGCGGCACGATCGAGCACCCGCCTCCCCTGCACGTGGGCCTTCCATGACCACCAGCGCCGCGGCGCCGGCCGAGCTCTTCGAGCGCTACCGCGACGACGTCGACGCCGCCCTGCGCGCGGTATTCGACGGCTTGGACACGCCGTTGGCCACCATGGCCCGCTATCAGCTTGGCTGGGTCGATGCCGACGGCAACCCGGTGCAGGCCAATCGCGGCAAGGCGCTGCGGCCGACCCTGTGCCTGCTGACCTGCGAGGCCCTGGGCGGGGATGTTGAGGCGGCGCTGCCGGCGGCGGCGGGCGTGGAGCTGCTGCACAACTTTTCGCTGGTCCACGACGACGTGATGGACAACGACCGTCTGCGGCGCCACCGACCCACCGTGTGGGCGGTGTGGGGGCAGGCCAAGGCCATCGACGCGGGCGACTTCATGCATGTGCTCGCCACGCTCAGCGTGCTGCGGGCGGGCACGCCGCACGACGCTCGCGCCGCGCGCGACGCCGTGGAAGTGCTGACCCTGGGCTGCCGGCGCATGACCGAAGGGCAATACCTGGACATGGCCTACGAGGACGAGGACTCGGTGTCGGTGGACGACTATCTCCGCATGATCGACCTCAAGACCGCGGCGCTGATCGGCACGGCCATGGAACTGGGCGCGGTGTTTGCCGGCAACGATCCGGCGGTGCGCGCGGCGGTGCGCGACGCCGGCACGGCGCTGGGGGCCGCCTTTCAGATTCGCGACGACTTCCTGG
Source organism: Chloroflexota bacterium (assembly GCA_026708035.1). Lineage (NCBI taxonomy): Bacteria > Bacillati > Chloroflexota > Chloroflexota bacterium. Next base: position 14,457 of record JAPOVQ010000009.1, read on the forward strand.
GCATTTGGGGCGACCCCGACGCGACCGGCAAGTCCGTCGAGAGCGACATTCAGAAGCGCAAGAAGACCCTGCCCATCGTCCACGCGATGACGGAGGGCGCCCCGGCGGATCGCGACCGCCTGCGAACCTCGCTCGCCGACCTGGAGGTCCCGCCGGACACCGCGGAGATCGTGGCGCTGCTCGAGCGGTCCGGCTCACGCGCCTACGCGGAGTCGCTGGCCGAGGAGTATCACGCCGTAACCCGCGATCTTCTCTCCGACGTGCCGCTCAACGCCTGGGGCGGCGAAGCCCTGGGCGCCCTCGCGGCGTTCACCGCGCGGCGAACGGTCTAGCGCGTCTCCGCCAGCGCGACCAGCGTGGCCTTGTTCTGCGAGGCCTGCTCGTAGAGGTCCATCAGCGCCGCCGCCAGCGCGTGCGGCTCGTGGTGATGCGGCGCCGCCGGGTCCACCACGTCGGCCAGCACCGCCTGCACGCCCGCGTCCAGCAGCTCGACCTGCGTGGCCGGATCGCAGGTGACCAGCCGGGTGCCGCTGCCTTCGGGCAGCTCAACCTGCGTGTTGCTGTTGCCCAGCATGTATTGGAAGAGATCGGGCCCGACGTGCCGCGTGCAGCAGTGGACGTGCTCCGCGGGACCAAAGTCGTCGGTTTCCCCAAGCTCGGTGGCGACGTTGCACACATAGACCTTGACGGCGCGCGAGGCGCGGATCGCGGTGGTCAGCCGACCCACCAGCAGGTTGGGAATCACGCTGGTGAAGACGCTTCCCGGACCCAGCACCACCATGTCCGCCGCCAGGATTTCCTGAATGGCCGCCGAATTGGCCGCCACGTGTCGCGGCTCGATGAAGACGCGGGAAATAGGTTGGCCGGATGACCGCAGCTTCGACTCGCCGCGCACGATTCGCCCGTCGGCCAGCTCCCCCACCAGCCGGATGTCGGAGTGCGTGGATGGCAGGATGCGCCCGCGCACGCGCAGCACGTCGCTGAGCGCGCGCACGCCGTCCTCGAAGTTCCCATCCTTGAGTTCGGTGGTCGCGGCGATGAGCAGGTTGCCCAGGCTGTGCCCCTGAAGTCCGCCGCCGCGGCTGAAGCGATAGTTCATCACCTCGTTCATCAGCGACTCGGAATCGGCCAGCGCGGCCAGGCACTGGCGCACGTCGCCCGGCGGCGCCAGGCCAAACTCCTCCCGCAGCCGTCCCGAACTCCCGCCGTCGTCGGCCACGGTCACCACGGCGGTGATGTTGTTGGTGTGCTCCTTGAGCCCCCGCAGCAGGATGCCCAGCCCCGTGCCGCCGCCGATGGCCACGATTCGCGGACCGCGTTGCAGCCGGCGGCTTTGGTAGAGCGTTTCGGCAATGTTGTCGTCGGGGCTCACGACCACCGACAGCACCGTGCGCCCCAGCAGGAACCCGCCGGCGACGACCCCCGCCAGCCCCAACCCGCCAACCACCAGCGAGCGGAAGGGATGCTCGATGAACTGCAGGGTCATGTAGTAGACCACTGAGCCGGCCGGCCCCGGCACGTCGATGGTGCGGTAGACGTAGGCCAGGAACATGGCCAGCGCCAGCGCCAGGATGACCGTGCCCGCGAAGATGAGGAGGATGTAGCGCTTGACGCCGATGCCGAGGGTTAACCACCGTCGTGAGCGCATGCGCGGTCGAGCCTCCTGCCAACGAACGAGCCCGCCGTCGTCGCGACGCTGGGACTCGGCGGCGCGGAGTACCCGGGTGGCCCGGGAGCCAATTATACGCCTCACGCGATGCTCACGGCCGTCTGGAGGACGTGATTTCGCGGCGAATCTCGTACGCCGGCGGCCCCTACCTAGTGCGACTCACCGCCCGACGCCCAGCCCTATGGAGTCTGGCGTCTGGCCCAAGGAGAACACGAGAGCGTCAGCCGTCCGCGCAGAACGGCAGATCGAGCCTGTGAAGGTCGTGGTCTTTGACATCTCGCAACGCCTGCGGGATGCACCCCGTGAATGGGACCGCCTCCAGCCGTAGCAATTCGAGGTTGTTCAGGAGACCCAACTCCGGTGGGATTTCGCCGCTCAACGGGTTGTCTCGAAGGAGCAATGCCTCAAGGGCGGCGAGGCGACCGAAGTCAGCCGGGAGATGGGAAGAGGCAGCCGTCGTCGACGGCAACGCCCGCGCACTCCAGCGCCGCCGCCGATGGCCATACGGTCAGCGCGGCCACGGCGACGATGGCCAACACCGCGAGCGCCGTGCGCAGCCGTCGCCGCCGAAGACTCAGGCACGGATCAGGCATGAGGCCTTGCCCTACGTGGCGGCGGCCCGGCGCTCCCGCAAACCGCCCGACAGCCAGGCAGCGCAAATCTAGCGCACGGACGGATGCCGGTGGTTGCAGCCTATTCTCGCGCACGGCTCGATGTGTAAGCCATGTCCCCGAACCCGCGTAAACCATGTCTCCGGTCTTCGCAACGCGAGAGGGATGGGTTGGGGGTGATCCCGGCGCGGCGGCTGCCTCCATGGGAAGCGTACTATCCCCTGAAATCAACCCTGTGGCATCGCCCCTCGTGAGCCAATCCGCGTCCCCCGCGATCCGGCTGCTGGCCCTGGACCTTGACGGCACCATCGTCAGCGGCGAGCAGGGCGTCACGCCGCGGGTGCGAACGGCCATTCGCCGCGCCCAGGCTCAGGGCGTGGCCGTGACCATCGCGACCGGACGCATGTTTCGCTCGGCGCGGCGATTCGCCCGCGACTTGCACGTCACCGCGCCGATCATCTGCTACCAGGGCGCGCTGGTGCGCAATCCGATTGGTGGCGAGACCCTGCACTCGAGCGTGCTGCCGGTCGCACCCGGGCTCGACGTCGTGGCGTACGCCAAGACGCGCTGCTGGCACATCAACGCCTACGTCGATGACGAGCTCTACATGGAGGCGGCCACGCCCGAGGGGCGCTTCTACGCCGAGACTTCCGACGTGCCGATTCAGCTAATTCCTGATCTCGCGTCTGCCGTGCATCGCGGCACCACCAAGCTCGTCGTCGTGGCCGACGAGGCCGACGTGCCGGCGATCGTGAGCGACCTCGATGCGCGGTTCCGATCCGTGCTGGACATTACCCGCTCCCATCCGCGTTTCGCGGAAGCGATCGGACAGGACGTGAGCAAAGGCCAGGCGCTGCACTTGCTGGCGCGGTCGCTGGACATTGCGCCCGAGGCGACCATGGCGATTGGCGACAACCTCAACGACCTCGATCTCGTCACGGCGGCCGGCGTCGGCGTGGCCATGGGCGACGGCGACCCGCGCGTACGCGCCGCCGCCGATTGGGTCACCGGGACCTACGAGGACGACGGCGCGGCGCTGGCCATCGAACGGTTCGTGCTGGGCGAAGAGGCCGACCACTGAGTCGCTCCACGCCTCCCACCGAGGCGGCCATTGACCGCTGTGCCCAAGTCATCGCCGGCGGCGGGGTGGCGGTGGTTCCCACCGACACGCTCTACGGCCTGGCGGCCGGCATCATCAATCCTGAAGCCGTGGCGCGCGTGGCCGCCATCAAGGGTCGCGCGATGGGAACCGGCATGCCGGTGCTGCTGGCCTCGTCGGAGCAGGTCGCGAGCGTCGGCGCCTCCGCGCCCTATCTCGAAGAGCTTGGCGCGGCATTCTGGCCGGGCGGTCTGACCCTCGTGATCCCGGCCCGACCCGAAATCGACCCCCGCATCACCGACGCGCGCCGCACGGTGGCCGTGCGTGTGCCGGGCATGGAAACCACGCGCGAGGTGTGCCGCCGCGCGGGCGCTCCGATCACCGGCACCAGCGCCAACCGCCACGGGGATCCACCGCCCACGACCGCCGCCGAGGCCCGCGCCGCGCTTGGCGAGTCCGTCGACGCCCTGCTGGACGGCGGACCGGTCGGCGGCGCCGCCTCCACCATCGTCGACCTCACCGGCGACCGCCCGCGCATCCTCCGCGACGGCGCGGTTTCGTGGGACGATCTGCGCCGCATCGCGCCCACGATCATCGACGTCGAATCCCCTCTCCCATGAAAGGACCCCTGCGTCATCCCTCGTCATTCCTGCGGAACCGGTCCCCGCGCAAGCGAGGGCGGGAACCCTTCCTCACACGTCTCCCGACGATTCGAGAACGCCCGCGGTCCCGCCGGCGCGTCGCCCCAAGCATCGATCCGGGTGCACGGGAGCGCCCTGGCGCTCAGGTGCGCCAGTCGTTCAGCGCTTCCTTAGAGCTGCTTCACGAAGAGCGGGGCGGGATTCTCCTCGTTCCACAGGGTCGAGAACTCCTCGATCGGCACAAATCCCATAGCCTCGTAGAACGCGCGTGTCTGACGGTACGCCGCGCTCGGGCGCGAAGGGCCAAGCGTCTTGACGTGAAGCATAGTGACGCCCTCGTCGCGCAACCACGCTTCAGCGGATTCAAGTAGACGCCGCCCGATCCCTTGACGACGACGCTCGGGCGCCACGCCCATCACGTAGATCTCCGCTGAGCGCGCGAAGTGCCGCGTGACGGACAGAAAACCCCCAACACCGTCGCTACCGTGCGCGACGAACGTCGGCAGGTCATCAATCGTGCACTCGTAGTTGAGCAGCGCCTTCTCGATGCCGAACCAGTCTGGGAGCGCACGGAGTACAGGCATGACCCTACAGGCCTGATTCGCCAGCGGGCCGTCAATCCGCATACATCGGCTGCCGTGAACGAGATCGCCCGCAATCCTGCCACCGTTCGCGGAACTTCAGCGCCAGGTCCGAATTGCTTTCACGAGTCATAGGACGAGCGCACCTCTCGCCGGCGAGCCGGGTCTTGCCATGCCGTCGACTCCCTGCGTACCGTCCACCCAATCAACCTGCGCGCCTCGCCTGGTCGCCTCGTTTGGAACGGACTCGCTGATATGCGCGTGGGCGTAACCGGGGTCGGCCGCATTGGTCGACCGCACGCCGAACGGCTGGCAGCCAACCCCGACGTTTCTGCCGTTGTGCTGCACGACATCAATGCGACGCTCGCTTCCGCAGTGGCCGCCGATCTGGATATGCAGGCTGTCGCGGATCTTGACGCGCTCCTGTCGTCCGTCGATGCGCTGGTGATCGCCGCCATCACCACCGCCCATGCGGACTTGCTCAGCGCGGCCGTCGAGGCCCGTGTGCCGGTCATGTGCGAAAAGCCGATCTCGCACGACCTCGAGCGAGCCCGCAAAATTGTGTGCCGTGTGCATGCCCTCAACGTTCCCGTCCTCATGGGCTTCCAGCGCCGCTTCGACGCCGGCTACCAGGCCGCGCGCGATCTGGTCGCATCCGGTGGACTTGGAACGCTTTACACCTTCCGCACCGTTGGCCACGATCCCGAACCCGCCAGCGAGTCCTACATCGCTGGCTCCGGCGGCCTGTTTCGCGACTTTGGCGTCCATGATTTTGACGCCCTTCGCTTTGTCACCAACCAGGAAATCGCGCGCGTCTACGCCGACGCCACCGTGCGCGCCTTCGCGGTTTACGAGCGCTACGACGACGCTGACACGGCCGTAGCCACGCTCACCCTCGCGGACGGTGCGCTCGGGTTGGCCAGCTACACCCGGCACGACCCCTTGGGCTATGACGTCCGCATGGAACTGTTTGGCTCGCGCGACAGCGTGGTGGTGGGCTGGGACGACCAAGCGCCCCTACGCACCCTCGAACCCAACGGCCCGCCGCTTCACCCCACGCCCCATGCAACGTTCCACGACCGCTTTGCTGACGCGTACGCCGCCGAAATTTCGACATTTCTCGACGTCGCCCGCGGCCGCCTGTCATCTCCCAGCACTGTTGACGACGCACTCGAGGCTCTGCGCGTCGCCGTCGCCTGCAACCTGTCCCTGCGCGAACGCCGCCCCGTCGACCTCTCCGAAATCCCCTAGCACCAGCCGCTGAGGCCTGGCGGGCCAGTCCCGGGTCCGCGTGGTCCAGCGCTTGTGCACGTTCGTCACTCTCCCCCCGCTCCGGCCCCACGTTCCGCCGGGCCCAGAGGCCCACCGCGCCGAGGACGCCTCACCAGGGCTCCGGCGTGGGGAGCTGGGCCGCCATCATCCCCACCGTGCCGCCCACGAATAGTTGAAACCCTGCTGCCGCCGCGCTCGGCTTCATCACCTCGCGCACGGCTTGCATCACCTGATTCATCCGTGCTCTGCTTCCTTACCCCGCCTCGGGGTTGGGATAGCACCGCTTGGCGGTCATAACCAGCCGCCAGTCCTGCGGGCGGAACGCGGCTTCACCGGCCCGACGCGCCGCAGAGTTCAGCGCCGCCAAGGAGTCAATGGTGCGCCCGCACATCCTCCACGCCGGCGCCATCCCGCCAGCCGGATCCCCCGCCGTGGTTCGAGTCGCCGGCCACTAATGTGGCCCAGGTTGTTTGGGTCCGGCGCCTAGCTGGAAACGGCTGAAGCGCTGGGGGAGGAAAAGGCCGGACGGCGCCGTGGCACTCCCCGGCGGCGGGACGTCCGCTGTGGGTGCCGCGGCGGCTGATCCGGGCCTTGCGTGCTTGCTTGGCCCCCCTTCCACGGCTTACGGATAAAGCGGCGGCCGAGTCCGCGCACAATCTCCCGCCACTTCTTTTCCTCATCTGGCGTGACGAACGTCACGGCCTCGCCGGAGCGGCCCATCCGACCGGTTCGTCCGACCCTGTGGGTGAAGAGTTTCTCGGAGTCCGGCAGGTCATAGTTGATGACCTGCTCGATACCTTGGATGTCCAACCCTCGGGCAGCGACGTTTGTAGCCACAAGCACCGGCGTGGTCCCAGACCGGAAGTCCGCCATCATGCGCTCGCGTGCGCGCTGGCTGAGATTGCCTTGCAGCGCACCGACCGGATAGCCCAACGCCGCGAGCTGTTTGGCCAGCTTCTTCACACCGTGCTTGGTCCGTCCAAAGATGATGACCGGCGCATCCTTTCGATCATCGAGCAGGGCCCGGAGCGCGCCGAGCTTGTCGTGTCGTTTTATGGAGTAGATCAGGTGCTCGACGGTGGGCGGCGCGTGCACGTTCGCGTCCACCTGCACCGTCACCGGGTGGCGCAGGTGCTTGGCGGCCGTCTTCGCCACCCACCCTGGCATCGTCGCCGAAAAGAGCACGGTCTGGCGGCTGGCAGGCGTCCGGCTGAGGATGGCCTCGACGTCACGAGCGAACCCCATATCCAACATTTCGTCCGCCTCGTCCAAGACCATGACGCGCACGCCGCGCAGATCGAGCGTGCCCTGCCGGAGGTGGTCGAGCGTGCGGCCCGGCGTGCCAATGATGATCTGGGCGCCGCGTTTCAATGCCGTGGATTCCGGCCGGAACGACCGGCCGCCGTAGAGCAACGTGACGCGCAGCCCCTGGGGCGCGGCCAACGATTCAACGACGCCGGCCACCTGGATGGCCAGCTCGCGCGTGGGCACGAGCACGAGGGCCTGTACCCGGCGGACCGATGGGTCGCAGCGTTCGGCAAGGGGCACCGCGAAGGCCAGGGTCTTCCCGGATCCGGTGCGCGCCTGTCCAATCAAGTCATGCCCCGCCAGGAACTGGGGGATCGTTTCGTCCTGAATGGGCGTGGGCGCCGAGATGCCCATGCGCGAGAGCGCGGATCGGCTGGCCGCACTCAGGGCAATTCCGGGAAACGCCGATGAGACATCGGGAGCGTCGGCAGCCGAAGGAGTGCGCGGTGAGCGCGGCTCCGACTCACGCGCCCTTGGCGCGGCGGAAGAGCCGTTGCGCCGAGCACTGAAGCACGGTGGACAGTACACGGGCCGGTCCGGCCGTGGTCGGAATGGGACGGTGGTCGATGTGTCGCAGTCAGCGCAGACGGCCGGATGGCCGCCGGAACGGCGGGGACGACGTGACCGGGTCGGTCGAGGTTCAAAAGACATACAGACATGAACTCCATGGGCGATGCAGGGTGAACACGGCGATTCAGCGCGGGGCGAGGAGACAAACGGACAGGAGTTGTACGAGGGGTAATCCGCCGCCGGGTGAATCCCAGGTGCGCCGATTGTGGCGCCTGTATTCACCCTAACAGACCGCCGAGGTGTCATGGGGAGGGTCCCGATTCACGAAACATCGGGCGATGCCGAGCGCGCCCGGCGGTGAACAGACGCGGTGCAGCACCACGTTGACCGCCGGCTCGCACCCGGCATCGTCGATTGCGCCGGCCGCTGCGCTAGCCGATCCGGAGAACCCCCAACCACGACCCGTGTCGGCTGCGCACGGCCTTGTCGAGCGCGGCCAGCGCGCCGGCGGCCGCGGCCACACCCGCCGCACCGAAGAGCTGCGACCCGAGCTCGTAGATCTCCGGGCTTTGCACGGCGGCCACCGCGCCGGGAACGCCGCCCGCAACGAACGCGGCGCTCGCAATGCGCACGAAGCGCCGCAGCACGCTCAACTTCAGGCTGTAGGTCGTCGTCATCGGCTGTCCCTTCATCCAACTGCCTCCTTCACTTGCCCCGCGTTCGACGCGGGGTCCTGTCGAACCTCTGAACCGTCTAGGTCCGTCATTCCGGTCAAGCGTCTGCCGAGGCGCACCCCCTCCGTCACTCAGGCGCCATCGGGTCGTGGTAGAACCGTTCGGCGGCCATGACCCGCCGCCAGTCCTCCGGGCGAAACGCGGCTTCGCCGGCCCTTCGCACTGCCTGGATCACCTCGCCGAGGTGTCCCAGCGCCGCCAGCTTGCGGCTGTGGTTGGCGTCGCGGTCCCGCCGCAGCGCCTCGATCTCCGTCGTACGTGCCATGTCCAAGCCCTTCAGAATCGCGTCGGCGTATCGGTAGCCCTGCGCACGGAAGGCGCCGTCCGAGTTGCGGCCGGTGTTGTAGTCCGCCAGCGCCTCGCGGTAGTCGCCGCCCCGGTGGTCGAGGTGCGCCGCCATCAGCCGCGCCGCATAGTCCAGCGCCGCGAACGGGTCGAAGGTGCGCCCGCGCATCGCCGGGTGCCAGCGCGGGATAATCTGCGCCAGGCCCTCGGCCCCCGCCCGGCTCACCGCCAGCGGGTTCCAGTTGCTTTCTACCGTGATCTGCCGGCGAAATACCTCGGGGGCGTACCCAACGTCACGCGCGTACTCCACCGCGTAGAGGCGCAACGGGTCGACCCGCGCCCCGTGCACGCGAAACGTCGCCGGATCGATCACGCCCGCCAGTGAGGCATCCAGGTGCACGTGGTTCCCTGTGCTGTTTCCGCTGGAGTCGCACAGCCCGAGCGATTGGCCGGCCGCCACGCGCTCGCCCACGCGAACCGTCGGCGGCTCGTCGAAATGCAGCAAGCGCCACAGCACGCCCGCGTCGTCGCGCAGCGCCACGGCGTTGCCATAGGGAAACCCGTCCCGCACCAACGGCGCCCGCGTGCTCGGCCGGTCTGTTGTCCAAACCGCCGCAATCGTTCCCGCCGCCGGCGCTTTCACCGGGCGGCGGTACACCGACTCCCGATGCAACGCCACATCGAGTCCGCCGTGGCGATAGCTTCCACGGTCCAGACCGAACACCGAGGTCACGCGAATGACGCCGTCGAGCGGCGGCAGATAGGCCATCAGCTCGCCTCGCCGGTCATCGCAGCACCAAGGCCAGCACGCCGCCGCCCACACTCGTCAGGGTCAGCCCGACCAGCCCGTAGATCACGCTGCGAATGGGTCGAAACTCCGCCCGCGTCACATAGGTCCCGCGCGCCTCGGCCTTGTGCGCCGCCAGATCCGCCCGCAGTTGCGCCACCTCGCGCAGGATCGACGCCGTGCGCTCATCGATGCGGGCCAGGAGACGGCCGTTGCCGTCGGACGTCGGGCGTGCGCCGCTCGTCACGCCCAGATCCGTCGAAAGTCGGTGTCGGCCTCCGCCATCCGCCCCACGCCGTCGGTCAAGGCCTCATCGCGCCAATGGCCGTCGCCGTTGGCATCCACGAACCAGGCCAGGCCCTCGAGGCGTCGCCCGAACACGGCGCAGGTGTAGGCAAAGGCGTTCGGCAGCAGGCCCGCCGGATACGCGGCCGAGGAGGGCCCATCCGTGCGCGCGTTGTACTCCGCGACGATCACCGGCTTACGCGCCAGCCCGACGGCGCGCAGGGTTTCGTCCCACGTCTGCAAGACGTTAGAGCCCCATCGCCGCCCCAGGCGGTCGCGCGGGTCGCGCCACGGCTCGTGACGTCCGCCGTGCGCGCGGCCATCCGGGCCGGTGCGCGCGTAGGCGTGCAGCGCCACGCCCTGGAAGCGCCGCGACCAGACGGTTCGCGCGGCGTCCCGGCATCGCTCCCAAAACTCCGCCGTGTAGCGCGCCCAGGGCGACTGCTCGACCTCGGCGATCGGCCGTCCGCCGCGCGGTGCGAACGGCCCCGTCGGCGTGACGAAGAAGCGGCAGGGCGATCCGGCGTGCGTCCGCCACACCTGCAGGGCGTTCCAGGGGTTGCTCGACGTGGTGCCGGCGCCGTTGAACACCCGCGCCATCCAGGCAGGGCTCACGCTGGGATCCTCGGTCTCGGAGCGCCTCCAGTTGGGCTCGTTGCCGAACGTGACGTCGATGCCGCCGAAACGTGGCGCCAGCGCCTCCAACCCGTGGAGATACGCGTCCAGCTCCGCCTCGGTCCTTGGCTGATCGACGCCGGCTCGGTACTTGACCTTGAGCAGGATCCGGTGCCCGGCGTCGCGCAGCACGCCGCAGCGACCCGCCATGTCCAGCCAGTGGCGCCGCCGGTCACCCCCGGGATGGGTATACACGTGCTCGACAAAGAGGGTCGGCACGGGATAGCCCGGCGTCCGCGCCGGATTCCAGAAGTGCACACCGAGGAGCGGCGCGGCCTCGGCCATCAGGCCCGCGGCCCAATGGCGAGCCACGCGAAGCCGTTCCACAAGTTGTTCGCGGCGTGGGTGACGGAGGCTTCAGCCGTGAACCCGGTGGCGCTGATATCAATCGCGAACCAGCGGGTTATCAGGATTTGGTCGCCGAAGACAGTGATGGCGTCGCCGTTTGGCTCGGCGCCGCTGCCGGTGACCGTCCCAAGCGCCGTCACGAACACGATGGGCGCTGCCGAGAACGCCTGCGCGAAGGTCACGGTCTCGGTCCGGCGATTGCCGCCGCCACGGGCGGAGACATAGCCCCAGCCCACCTCGGCGCGAAGGCTCGAGACGTTGGCGTCGTTTCGCCCCGCGCCGTTCTGGATGTTGGTCAGCGCGATGCCGCCGACGTTGGGCGCCAGCTTCGCCGCTGTCACGGCGGCGTCGGACAGCTTGTCGGCGGAAACCGCCGCGTCCGCCAGTGCGTCCGTGACCACCGCGCCGGGCGCGAGCTTCGGGCTCGTGACCGACCCATCAGCGAGCGCGTCGCTGGCCAGGGACGGTCCTTGCCCCGCCGTGCCGTCGTGCCGATGCCCGGCGGCGGCATCGAAGGCCGCGTCAACCACGTCCGCATTGGCGTTGACGCCACCCACGTCATACCGCTCCGCGGGCAAGGGCTTGGTGAGATTGAGGTTCAGCGTCGTCGTTGGCATCGGTCCTCCTTAGAGCTGGCTGATCTGGCGGTGGGAATAGGCCGCCAGGTGGTCATGGCGATACGTCGCGAGGCGCCGATGCCGGCCATGGGCGGCTGTCGGCCGGTACTCCGTGGCGGAGATGTGCATGGCCCACGCAAGTGGCCGGCCCGTTGCGCGGACCTCGGCTTCGCGCACCAGCACCTCCAGCGCCTCGCCGTCGGGGGTGGTGAGCACCACGGGCAACTCCGACGCCGCCGCGGCCATGAGCGCCTGCTTGAGGTCACGCGCCGACCGACGGTCCCGGCCTCCGTCGCGCAGCGAGAGCCGGTCCGCCAGCCGCGCGCGGAAGTCAAAGACACGCCGAAATCCGGTGCGCGCCGCGAAGGCCAACGTGACCGCCCGAATCACCGGCGTGGCGCGGTCGCTTTGTGACGTGAGCCGCAGGCGCAGGTCGATCGAGGTTCCGGCCACCGCCGAGCCAAAGTCCACCCGCTGGCCCGAGACGGTGGCGAATCGACCGAGTGGCGCATAGGCTCCTTGCCCGTCCAGCCGGTAGGCGGCGTCGACATAGGCCTGCGGACCCAGGCGCGCGCCGTCAATGACCAGACCGAGGAACGCGGTGCGCCGGGCGGCGGGGCTGCCGTGAAAGCGCGACAGCCGCAACTCGCCCGACGCCGCGAAGCGACACTGCGGGTCGTGCAAGGGATTGGCGGTGTGCCGCGGCAGGATGATCGCGCCGATGTCGCCGTCCAGCCCGAGGTACAGCCGCGGGTTAGGCCCCGGAACATCCGAAACCCACATGTGGCGGCATTCGCGTTTGCCAAGGTCGGCCAGCGGATGCCAGGCGCCGCGCTCGGCGTCGTGGCACATCAGATAGGTGACGCCCTGGTCGCTGCGAAGGGCGGCGTACAAGAAAAAGGCGTCGCCCGCGCAGGCGGTAATGCGACCGCGCACCGGCGAGTCGTTGTCCGGCAGCGTCTCGGGACCGACCAGCTCGAACACGCCCGGCGTGAAGCGATGGAGCCCCACCTTCGACGGCAGCCACAACGCCCCGCGCCACACGGCGGCGCCGCGGTCGGTCCTTTTGTCGGACGATCCGACCGGGTGCGGCCACGCCCGCTCCAGCTCCGCGCCGCCGGATCGCGGCGCGCGGAACAGCCCGTCGGTCTTGACCACGTACGCCGTGTCGCCCAGCGACACAAGCTCTGTCAGGGCGTGACCCGGGTCCCCAACCGGCACGCCTGCGGTCCACGTCGCGGCGTTGCCGCCGTCCACCGAGCGCGAAATCTGCGGTGCGCCGGCTTCCGACGACGAGCGCAACAGCTCATGTCCGACCACGAGGAACCCGTCGGCCTTGCGGGGCTGATGCACGGCAATGGCGTGCAGCCGCGCCCCGCTGTCCAGCGGCACGGTCGCCGACAGGCGCAGCCAAAACGCTTGGATGCCGTCCACGCGCGAGGGACGCCACGTGACGGGCTCCGTGAACTCCGCCGCGCCGGCGCGCCGCAGCGTGGCGGACTCGGCGATCGTCCGGTCGACCCAGTCACTGACGGGCGCCCACCCAGCGCCCGTCCAGAACTCGGCCGTGAGCGTTGCGGCCCGCCGGTTGACCCGTTGGCGCGGGTCCAGCCGCACGCTGTCGAACGGTGCGTCCGCTCCCACGAGCAGCCACGCGCCGGTTGCGGCCGTGCCGCTCAGGCGAACCTCGTTCGACTCCGTCTGGTCGGCGTAGGTCACGCCGCCGTCGGTGGTCGCGAGCACGGCGGACGGCCTGGCCAGCACTCCCGGATGGGGCGTCCAGGCGTTGCCGTCGAATGTCCAGAATGGCCCGTCGCCGGGACCACCGCCGACGGCGACGAACGCGTGCGGGGCCGCCGCCGCACCCTGGAATACAGCCGCCGAAACCGGCGTGACGCCGTCGGCAAACCGGTGCGCCACCGTCCAGCGGGCGCCGTCGGTCGATTGGTAGACCACCGAGCCGATCAGCGCGTACTGCACGCCGCCCAGCTCGAAGTTTCCGCGCACTACGCCGTCCGCGCTGGTAGGGCTCACGGTCAGAGCGGGCGGCAGCATGACCTGGTTGGGAAAGCGCGCGTCCACGAAGCCGTGGGCGTACTGCCGCCCGCCGTCAGCGGGCGCCGTGCTCGCGCCGTAGCCGCCCGTCAGGTCGCCGGTGGTCCAGGCGGCCTCATGCTCGGGAGGAAACGGCGCGTAGGCGCGGGCCGGCGCCGCGATCGGCGGCGGCAGGGCTTCCAAGCGGCGCTCACGCCAGGCCAGGCCGCCGTCGTCGTCCAGCATCAGGCCCGTCCCATGCAGCACGCAGTCATAGGGGAAGGGTGATCGCCGCGATCCGGGCATCTACAGCCGCTCCCCGAGTTGCACTCGCCGCACGGCCCGGGGCTGGTAGAGCCGCGAGAGCCGCTGAAACTCGTGCGCGGCCTCTCGCTGCAGCGCGGCGTACCGGTCCACGTCCGCCGCCGGCGCGTCGCGCCGCAGGCGTCGATAGGCGTGAGCCAGCGCCCCGGCCACCACCCAGTCGGCCGGGGCGTCGGTGTTGCTCTGGTCGGTGGGCAGAGCTTCGTAGGGACGCAGCGCCTCGACCACCAACCGGCCGCCCGGCGCGTGCCCAACCTCCAACCAGAACGGCGAAGGACTTGCGACCGGACGCCGCGTGAGCCGCCACCAGTCCACCGCGCGCAGGTGCTCGCCGCGCGGCGACGCGCCACGGCGCTCCCAGACCTCAACGACCTGCTGGCGTCGGTTCACCCACTCCGGCAGCGGGAACTGCCGCTGGTCGTCGGCAGCCGACGTCAGATCGGCCAGCGTTCGGTGCCAGCAGCGGGCCAGCGTGTCGTCGATGGCCTGATGCAACTCCGCCGGCGAGAGCAGGCGCAGAAGCTCGTACTCCGCCGTCCCGTCGACGGGCTGCGCGAAGGGCCGATTGACCGTGACCGACCCCGACGCCGGGTCGTAGACCGTCACGCGCCGGACCTCGCCCGCATTGGCGCCCGCGGTGATGTGCAGCCAGGCGCCGGTCCACAAGTCGTCGGACGCGCCGGCGTCTTGAAGCTGGTCGGGGTCGGCCAGCGCCACGGTGGACCCGCCGCCGGCCACGCCGACCACCGTGCGCATCATCCGCGCGGCAACCGCCTGCCGCAGCGCCGCTCGCGAGACGCTCACGACCACCCGCCCATCAGGCGTCGCGCCATTGCGGCCGCTGCGCGTCGAGCCGCTCGCTGAAGGCGCTGCCACGGTCGGCCAAGCGCCGGCGCTGGCGTTCGAGCGCCGCCTCGGCCGCGTCGGCGGCCTCGCTCGCGTCGGGGGTCACCACCACCACCGGCGAATGCGGCGTCGCGCCCCGGAAGCGGTGCACTAGCCGCGCCCGCCGCTCCCGCGGAATCCAGATGATCGGACCAGACATTCACACGTCCCTTCTTCACCGGCGCCGTTCGCCGCCGGCCGTTGTTCCCGTAGGGGCGGCCCTGGTGGCCGCCCGCGATGTGCCGCGCGCTCCAGTCACGGGCGCCCACGAGGCGCGCCCCTACCCGGAGCCCCGCATGTCGAGAGGTTTCGGGGGGCGGCCGCAGGGGCCGCCCCCACCGCGCCGAATCCGTTGCACGCGATTTCGGCAGCGGCGCCCGTCGCCTAGCTGCTAGGCGCCGCGGCGTCGAAGTACATCTCCACGCCCCAGGCGTCCTGGTACTCGGCATAGCCGTAGTCGGCCACGACGTTGAGTTCCCAGGCGCGCAGCGAGGCGTCGCGCTCGCGCTCCACGGCCCAGTCCTTGAAGATCACCAGGACCAGCGCCTCGCGGGAGAACACCCCGCCCTTCGCGTCGTCCTCGGCATCCACGGACAAGTTGCCGGCCTGGAACAGATCGACGCCGAAGGCCCGCCCGACCCAGTGGTTTTCGAGCACCGACTGCGAAATGCCGCTGGGCACCGGATAGGTGCCAACGGGCGCAAGGTCCGCCGCCAGGTCATGCGCCTGGTAGGGATGCAGCACCGCGTAATACGGCATGGGCGCCGGCTCGGCGGCCGCGTGCAGCCGCGACACCGCCGCGCGCAAGTGCCCCATGGTGATGGACTCGCCGGCGGCGCCCAGCGAGGCGCCGAAGCCGTCCAGCAGCCCCAGCAGGTCCGCGTCCAGCTTCTTCGCCACCGCGTCGCCGAGCACGCGGCCGGCGGCGCGCGCCATGTCCTCGCGCGCCGTGCGCAGCGCCCGGTCCGTGATCACGATCTGCGCGCCGACCTCGGCCGGCGTGATCGTGACCTTGGTGGTCGCCAGCGTCTGCGGGTTGGTCATGTCCACGCCCTCGGTGAGGGCGCCGGCCGTGACCGTGCCGAACTTGGGAATCTCCAGCGTGTCGCCGGAACCGCGGCTCACGCGGTAGGTGCGCACCAGCGGCTCCATAACCGTGCGATGCATCTGAGTCCGGCGCGCTTCGGCGATCACCGTGTCGACGACGTCCCCAATCGAGGCGCCCGTCGTAATCGCCATGGACTCTCCTTTCACGCCCCAAACGGGCGTCGGGGGAGCGATGAAAGCTCGCCGCGCGGCTGCGGGAGACAGCCCCGAAAGCGGGGGGCGTCCCGAAGGCGGCGACCGGGGCACCGGGCCGAACTCCTGCCGGTGATGCCGCCGGACCGCCGCCTTCCAGCCGCGCGGAAGCGTGCGGCGCCTGTTGATCGGAACGCCGGAGCGCCGGCGCCGGTCCGCACGGGCGTCCATCCGCCTTGCAAGGCGCGTCCGCCGCCTGCGGGCCGGCCCGGCGGCGCCGGGCGCCGACCGAGGCGCACACCCACGGGACCCACTCGGGCGGCTCCGGGTCCGGAGCGCCGGGCGCATCCGCGTGCGTGCTTACATAGAGCACTCTACGTTACTTTAGTAACGTATGCAAATAGAGTACAGAGCGACAAGGCTTTGCGCGGCGGCATCAGACGGAGTTCGGTGGCCCGGTCTGCGTGCAGCGTGGGGATTCTCATGGGAATCTTGGCAAGGACCTCGTGGATATTGGTGTGCTATCGTCTTGATATCACTATTGGAGAGACACCATGCGGCAGATTGCGCTGCGAGGAATTCCTGACGACCTGCACCGCGAACTGAAGGCGGCGGCAGCGCGCAACCATCGCAGCCTCAACGGCGAGATCCTGGCTCGCCTCACGGCTTCCGTACGCCCCGGCACCGCGGACGTCACGGCACTGCTGGCGCGGATTCGACAGCGGCGCGAGACTCTGGGCCCGATCGACCTCAGCGAGGCGACACTGCGGGAGTTGCGAAACGCCGGTCGCCTGTGATCGTGGTCGACACGAACATCATGGTCTACCTGCTCATCGGCGGCCCGAGCGGGCCTGACGCAACGCAGCTCCTGGAGCGGGATCCCCTGTGGGCGGCACCCGGAATCCTGCTCAGCGAGCTGCGCAACGCGCTGGCGAGCTTCGTACGACGGGACGCGCTGTCGCCGGAGCATGCTGAGGTAATGTGCGCGGACGCGGTGGAGGTGCTGGGGGATCGTGTGTTCACGGTTCCGAGCACTGACGTCTTGGACACCGCGCTGGCCTGTGGACTGAGCGCCTATGACGCCGAGTTCGTGGTCTTGGCACGCCAACTAGATGTGCCTCTGGTGACCGCTGACCGAGAGATCCTGCGTTCCGCGACGGACGTTGCGGTCTCGCTGGTCGACCTGTCGTAGCAATGCCGCGCCGGAGATCACCAATGCAGCCCCAGAACCTCCTCGTCATCATGTCCGACGAGCACAACGCCCGCATGCTCGGCTGCGCCGGGCATCCGCAGGTCCAGACGCCGCATCTCGACGCGCTGGCGGCCCGCGGCACGCGCTTCACCAACGCCTCGTGCAACATCCCCATCTGCGTGCCGTCGCGGGCGAGCTTTCTCACCGGGCGCTACGGCCACGAGATCGGCGCCTGGGACAACGCCATGCCCTACACCGGCGACGCGGCACCAAGCTGGGGCCACCGCCTCGCAGCCCATGGCCGTCAGGTCACCACGATCGGCAAGCTGCACTACCGCAACACGCGCGACGACATCGGACTGCCGGACCAGCGCCTGCCCATGCACGTGATGCACGAGCGCGGCGACGCGTTCGGCTCGATCCGCTGGGACATGCCACGCGCGCGACGCCAGCTCGAGAACGTTCACGCCGCCGGCCCGGGCGATTCGGAATACCTGCGTTACGACGCGGCCATCGCCGACGAGGCCTGCGCCTGGCTGCGCGAGGAGTCCGGACGGCACACGGATCCCTGGTGTCTCTTCGTCTCCTTCACGTTGCCGCACTTTCCCCTAGTCGCGCCGCCGTCCGACTTCGCGCGCTACCCATTGGACGACGTGCCGCTGCCGATCCAATGGCAGCCCGACGAGTGGCCGGATCATCCGCACGTATCGGCATTCCGCGAGGCGCGGATATTCACGCCCGACGACTTCCCGGGCGAGGAGCCCACGCGCCGCGCCATCGCCGCCTACCTGGGCATGTGCACCTACCTCGACCGGCAGATCGGGCGGGTGCTGGGCGCGCTGGAGGCCTCCGGCCTGGCCGACCGCACGCGCGTGATCTACACCAGCGACCACGGCGAGACCCTGGGCGACTATGGACTCTGGGGCAAGAGCGTGATGTACGACAGCGCCGTGGCCGCGCCGCTAATCCTGGCCGGACCCGATGTGCCGGCAGGCGCGGTGCGCGACGTGAGCGTCTCGCTGGTGGACGCCTTTCCGACCATTTGCGAGGGGGTGGGCGTGCCGCTCGAAGCCGCCGACGCAGACCTGCCCGGCACGTCGCTGTGGCCGCTCGCGCGGGGCGAAGGGCCGGCGTCGCGCACGACCTTCGCCGAATACCACGCCAGCGGCTCGGTGTCGGGCGCCTTCATGCTCCGCGACGAACGCTGGAAATTCGTGCACTACCACGGCTTTCCGCCGCAGCTCTTCGACCTGTCACAAGACCCGGAGGAGCGTCAGGACCTGGCAGGCGATCCGTCATACGCCGCCGAGTTGCAGCGCTTCGAGGCGCAGTTGCGGACGATCGTCGATCCCGAGGCCATTGAGGCCGAGGCAAAGGCGGCCCAGCGCCGGCTGGTGGAGCGCCGCGGCGGCGAGGCCGCCGTCCGCGGCGCCGGCCCGCAGATCAACTTCACCCGCGCGCCGGGGCACTTCCGGTAGGCGGGAAACGTGCCGGACCGCGCGCCACGCTGGACCTTCGCCGGCGGCAAATCCGAGTTCAAGTGACGGAAAACGCTGGATTCGGCGGATTCGAGACTTCGTAAGGCCGGCCGCTGTAGCCTCAATGGTCCGCCGCGTTTGCTCGAGCATTCAGCCCTCGCCAATGCACCCTGACACGCTCCGCCCCATCACCTGACGATGGGAATCGCCGTCTGGCAGATCGCAGGTTGGACGTCACGGCTGCTCCTGCTGGGCGCCGTGATCTTTTGGTGGGGCGGATATGCCGCCACGCACCTCTTCAGCCTGGCGTTCCCGGAGCTGCTTCCGCCCTGGGACCCCATCCTGGGCCAGCTGGATGCCGACAACGAAGGCACGATTGCAAACTCCGTGTCGGCCGCCGGCTTGGCGTGCGTCACGGCGCTGGCGCTCGCCGCGGCCGCTGTTAGCTTACGCCGGTCGGCCGGCTGGATCGCGGTCGCCGGATGGGCCGCGCTGACCCTGACGGCCGCGGCTTTGACTTTCGAGGAGCTTGCCGAGTTCAAGGACCGTGGACCAATCTCCCTGTTCGACCAGGCCGGACGCACAGGTCTGCCGTGGCCCGTCTTGGTGAGTCCGCTGGTCGCCGTTTTCGTGCTGGCGATGTGGCTCTTTGTCCGCAAGGGTCTGCGCGCGCGGGCGGCCCGCGATCCGCTGACGCTTGGAGTTGCCTGCTGGGTGTTTGCGCTCGTGCAGGAGGCGATCGGGCGTTGGATGCCTACTGGCGGAGCGGTGTCGCTGGGGTACGTGCTCGAAGAAACCGCGGAGTTCAGCGGGACCCTGCTGATCGGGCTCAGTGCGCTCGCCGTGCTGCGCGACGGCCGCCCGCCGCCGTATCCCCTCTTCGGCGGCCGCTGGCGTCGGTCGCTCGTTGGGTCGATCGCGGCGCTGGCCATTCTTGGAGGCCTTGCGCTCGCGTTCCTCTTTCGTGCGCCACTGATCGAGGCCCTGGCCCCCTACACGCGTGCCGGCGCCTTCGAGGTGACCCTCAGCCGCCAGGAAGCCCTGGTCCAGGAGTTCCGCATGCCCGCCACGCCCGTGCAGAGCCTCGGGCTCCTGCTCTTCAACTGTGAGTGGGACGGTCACGGGGGAGCGGTGACGGTGCGCGTCACACCCCTCGACGCGCCCGACCGCACCCTTGCCGAAGGCTCGATCGAGGTCCCGGTGGGCGACTGCCCGCGCTGGAAGACGATTGAGCTCCACCCGCCGCTCACCGCCGCCGAGGGCCAGCCGCTGGCCGCGCAAGTTGCGGCCGATGTCGGGCCTGGCGCGGAGCTTGGCGTTGGCCTGACAAATGGCAACCGCTACGAGGACGGCCGACTCTGGATCAACGGCGAGTTGGTCTGGCCGGATCAGAACCTGGAGTTCGTCGCCTACAGCGCGCCCGAGGCCACGCTCGGCAAGCTGGCCGCGATTTGGCGGCTCCTCACACCGACGCACGCTGGTGGCTGCTGCTGGCGGACGCGGTCGTCGCGCTGACGGCGATCACGCTGATCCCACTCGTCCTCGTGGAGAGCGTCCGACCAGGGCCGCCTGGTCTCGGGCTGTTCCCAGCACGCCGACAAGGGCGCCAGCCGCGGGAGTAGTCAACCCTGTGGCGCGGCCCGACTCTCCGCGTCCTTCAGTCGCTGCGACGGCGCCACCCACCGCCGGCGCCGCGGGTCTCAATCGCCCAGGCGAGGCCCAGAACCACCAGCAATCCCGCCGCCAGCACCGCGATCGTCCATGGGCCCAGGCGGTGCACCACAAAGAGGTCCGGCCCTATCAGACCATCGACCCACTGGCGAGCCAGCCGCAGGTGGGCGCCGATGAGCGAGAAGTGGGGATTCCACTCGATCTGCTCCGGACGAGCCCCGTGGTCCCAGAGATTGCGCCAGCCCGACTGGTAGTCGAACAGCACGCCCAGTACCGAAAGGCCGGTCGACCACGCCGCGAGCCCCAGCGTCGCCAGGCGCATGCCCAGCGTCGCCGACACCGACTGAAGCGCCAGTCCCACGCCGAGCGCCAGGAACGGCGTGACGGTGGTGAGATATCGAGGCCCCCAGGAGACGCCGCCGTACCAATCGTCGAACGACCCATAGCCAATGACCGCCAGCACGGTCAGCGCCAGCATGGCCAGCCAAACTGGCCGCCGCGACGTCGCGCCGAGGATCCCCCACAGCCCCACCGCGGCGACGGGCATGAAGACCAGCAGCCCAAAGCTGGGACTGGCCAGCACACCGAAGATGCCGATATACGCGCGGTCCGTCTGCCAGAGGATCGATGCCGTCCGATAGCCGACGTCAAAGAAGTCGCCGGTTCGGTAGAGGTTCCAGAGCCCGATGCCCGGAATGGCCACGACGGCCCACGCAGCGGCAAACGCCAGCCCGCGGGTCAGGCCGACCCGCGACAGCCGCCCTTCGCTCAACAGGCTCAAGACACCGACCGCCAGCGCGAGGACCACGAACTCCGGCCGCGTCAATGCGGCAAGTCCGGTGAGGACGCCGGCAACGGTCCAGGCGCCTACGCCCGAGCGCGAGCCGGTGACCGCGACAAACGCCAGCACGCTGAACAACCCGGCAAGCGGGATATTGGCGAGCCCCTGGGCATAGACCCAGAGGGGGCTGGCAAGTGCCAGCACCAGCGCCGCGGCCGCGGCGTTGGGGGGACGCAGGCCAAGATTGCGCCCCAACAGAAACGTTGCGCCCACCAGCAAGGCGGCGATCGCCGGCCCGTAGAGCAGCGCGGCCACCGGCCGCACCGCGCTCGGTTGGGGAAACGTCGACGACGGGGACGGTGGCATCGAGTTGGTCCAACTCGCAAGGAGATAGGCCGGCGACATCGCCGCCCACGAAAGCAGGCCATACCGGCCGGTGGTCCGGTCCATCGACGGGTGTTGCAGCGTCAGCAGCTGCTCGCGGGGGAACGGCTGCTCGCCCGCCAAGTCTGGGCTGCCCGTTTCAACCAGCGCCCGGGCCGAGGCGTAGTTGGTGATCTCGTCGACGCTGTAGGCATGTGCGCCCGAGGAAAGCGCATAGATCAGGCCCGCCAGCAGCGCCAGCACCGCCGCGCGAGCCACGTCGAGTCTCGACGAGCCGAGGTCCAAGGCGCCGCCGTCGGGGCTCGCGTCCACGGTCGACCGATTCAGGCTCCGCCATCGCGCCGCCAACGTGACGCTGCGCCTGGAGACCTGCGTGCCGCGCGGAATCGCTCGCGCAAACGGGAGTCGAATCGAAGTGTCGCCGCAACCGACGGTGCGACCGAGTATGGCCGCGCCCGGTCCGGGCTCGCCAGCGCCACGCGGAGACGTCCACCAATCCCGTGCACACTGGCTCGCGGACCGCCTTCACTCGTGCGCCCAAGCGGTCTCAGTTGACGCCGCGCGTCCGACGGCCCGAGATCAGGCAGCTTGGTCTAGTGGAATATCGCGTTGGACCAAGAGATTATTCCCTTGACAGACCGCGGCTATCGAATCATCCTCTACCGGAAGGGTGTGGTGGATTGGTGCATGCATGAAACTTTCACTAGCCGCGGATGTCCGCGATATCGACACGGAATCTCTGTTCCGGCGTCTCTACGAGGTCCGCACGCTGATCCCGGTCGGCTACGAGCCCTATTTCCGCGACCGCGCGCGCTATCTGAGCACGATTGCCTCGGCGAAGGTGGAGGGCAACCCCCTCGGCTACGAAGAGGCCCGGGTCGTGTGGTCGGGCGAGGCCGATCCGGTCCGCCCCGAGGAGCGCGAGCTGACGAACCTGTGGGGCGCGTATGAGCTGATGGAGCAACTGGCGGCGGACGCGACGGTGCGGATCGACCAGGGGCTCCTGCGCGCCATGAACTCGCTGATCCTCGAGGGCTTGCCGGAGGCGATGTCAGGGCGCCGTGGGCAGTACCGCACGGGACACAGCCTGATCGAGGACGCGGAGACGCGCGAGATCCGCTACCGTCCGCCCCCGCCGACTTGGGTCCCGGACCTGATGGACCAGCTCCTAGCCCACATCCAGCGATGGGTGGCCGAGGAAAGCTATCCCCCGCCGATCATCGCGGCGCTGGCGCACGCCGGCCTGGTCTCGATCCACCCGTTCGAGGAGGGGAACGGTCGGACGGCCCGTCTCCTGGCCGACATGATCCTGCACCAGGCGGGATGGTCGGCGGAGGGCATGCTGGTGCTCAATGTGGTGATCTGGCGCGACCGCGACAGCTACTACCAGGCACTCCGCGACACGCACGGTCTGGACTTCCAGACGGAGGTCGATGGGACGCCGTTCGCCGCGTTCCACACCGACGCCCTGAGCACGGCCGCCACCAAGCTTGAAGAGTTCGTCGTGGCTTTCAAGGGGCGTCAGGACGCCTGGCGGGACGAGTTCGGCACACGTCTGAACGAACGGCAGACGCTGGGCCTGACGTACATCATCGACACGGGCTCCGTGTCCAGCTCCATGTATGCGCGCCTGATCGGCGCATCCCCATCCACCGCCTATGCGGACCTGACGCACATGGTGTCCTGCGGCGCCGCCGTGCGATCGGGCAAGGGACGAAATACGCGCTATGCGGTGAATCCGGACCTGTTGGCCCAACTGGTCGCCGCAGCCGAGCGGTCGGGTTGGGCGGAGCGATATACGAGAAAAGGCCGCCGGCGCGACTCGGACGGCGGCAACGGCTCTGGTCCGTAGCCCGACGCTGCTCACTCGGTAGCGTCCGCGTCGGCCTGGCGCCACGCCTTGCGCTCGCTGCGGCGCGTATTAGTCATATCGTTAGTCAACCTTGACTGCCAGGGAGCCGGGCATCGCGCCGGGTAAGTCCCTACCCCACCAGCGCGAAGGGCCGATACTCGCGCGGGGGACGCGCCACGGGGCCGAAGCGGTCGTAGAGCCAGTAGGCCAGCGCCTTGATGGCGTGGTTGTCGCGGTCGATGGGCAGCTCCGAAATCGGGCGGTCGTCGCGCGCCTCGTGGTAGCGGTAGCTGCCGAATTCCTGCATCAGCGCACGGCAGGCCGGCGCCACCGTGAGCCGCGGCTCGCCGCTGGCCGGGTCGCGCAGAAACGTCCGCAGCCGGTCGATGCCGTCCTGGATCCGCACCGGCCGTGACCGCAGCCGCAGCCCGGCCAGGGCCTGCCAGATCTCCACCTGGCTGGCGCTGGCGTGGTGCTGACGTCCGGCGACGTCGATCACGCCGCCGCTCACGCGCGGCCACCACCAGCGCCGCCGGCACTCGGCGATGACTTCGGCGGCGACCATGCGCCGGTGGTAGACCTCGTCGATCACCCACGCCACGCCCGCCGCCTCGGTTACCGCGAGCACGGCATAGGCGCCCGCGTAGCCCGGGTCGATGGCCAGCTCAACGGTTTCAACGGTGGCCGGGTCGAGCGATGCCACGTGCCGTGCCGGCTCGAACTCGGGGAATACGAGGGTCGCGGGCGGGCAGGGCACTCCGCCGAAGCGTTCCCGGAACACCGCCGCCGGATAGGTGGCTTCGAGCGCCTCGATCTCGGCGTCGGCGCGTCCGCCCGGATACAGCGTCCGGTTGGACCAGGTGGGGATGGAGAACGACGCCGCGCCGTCGGCATTCACCACCTGCCAGGCGCTGAAGTGGTCGGCGTACCAGCCGCGCGAGCCCTCGAAGGTGCCGCTCAGCCAAAGCCAGCCTCGGCGCTCCGCCACGCGGCCCCGCAGCCGCAGGTAGACCTCATAGGGCAGCTGGGCGGACTCGCAGCCCAGAATCCCGTCGGGCGCCTCGCCGGCCAGCCGGGCCGGATCGCGGGCTGACTTGGTCACGATCCGCGCTCCGGTACGCAGCGTCAGCCGGCACTGCTCCGAGCTGGGGAAGCTCAGGCTGTCGACGGCGCCAATGGCGGCAAACGTCTCGGCCAGGTAGCGAAACTCGGGCCGGCAGAGCTCATAGTCCGGGCCCACCAGCCAGTAGAGCCGGCCTTCCAGGCAGCGGCCGAACAGCTCCATGGCGGCGCTGCGGCTCTTGCCGGCGCGCTCACCGCCCGCGATCAGGCGAATGCGCGCGGATGAGTCGTGCGCCTGCCGCTGCTCGGGACTCGGCTCGTAGCCGACGCGCCGCCACAGCGCCTCACGCGCTGTCCACATCTTCACTCAGGCCGCTGCAGCATCCACGGCGCAACGCTCGAGGGCGGTTCGCGAACCGCCTCTAGCAGACTCCGGCACGGGCCTCACGCGCTGTGCGCCAGGCGGGCGCGAATCTCCTCCAGCAGGTTCACGAGCGCGTCCTCGGACGCCTCGGCCGAGCGGTCGAAGGCGTACTGCATCACCAGCTCGGCAGCCCAGCGTTCGCCCTTGCACGCGCGCCGGATCACCTCCGCGCAGATCTCGTCCGTGTGCTCCTCGGCCAGCGTGCGAAACCGGGCCGGAAAGTCGTGCGGCGAGGTCCGTCGTCTCGCCGCCGTCACGATGCCGCCCTTTCTGACGCAGGGTTTATTTCCGCCGCCGCGCCGCCATCGCGGCGCCACAGCTCGCGCCGGACCTCGGGGTCGTCCAGCATTTCCTCGCGCAGGATCTCCGCCTGCATCTCCGCCGCGTTGGCGATGCCCAGCTTCTCCTGCATGGCCCAGCGCCGGGACGCCAGCTTGGCCGCGACCAGGTTGGCCGCGTAGGTGCCCTGGGCAATCTCGTCCGCCGGGGCCAGGGCCTCCAGCTTGGCGCGCACGGCGTAGTAGCCGTTGACGTCGCGCGGCGAAAGGCCCAGCCACGCGGCGTCGTCATCGCCGTAGACGTAGACCGTCTCGCGCACCCGGTGCTCGACCAGGCGCCAGGCCAGCTGCACGATGCGCTCCAGCGCCTGCTCGGCGTGCCGCGTGATCTGGTTGAACGACAGTCGCGCGGCGTTGATCAGCTGGTTCAGGTAGTACCCGCTGGTGTTGCCGTCCGGGGCGATGCCAAAGAGCACCGTGGGCACCCCCGCCTGGTCGATCATCGAGCGCGTGAGGGCGATCAGCTCGTCGAGATCGGGCGGCGTGCCCGACCATTGCAGCAGGCTCAGGTCTTCACCCGGGAACAGCGGCAGAATCTCGCCCGGACGGAACTCGATCGGCGGCGGGCGGCCGTCCTCGCCCAGCGCGGCGTCGCTGCCGGCGAAGCCAGTGAGCTTGGGCGTCGGGTACGCGTAGAGGTGCACCGCGTTCTGTTTCATGGTCAGCAGCCGGTCGAGCAGCGGCACCAGGTATTCCACCGACGCGAGCATCGACTCGCCGGCCTTGGCCGGGTCGCGGCTGGGCGACTGGTTGCCGTGCGCCATCACGTAGGGCACCGCGCCATAGGCGTGGCGGCCGCGCCGCACGAGGTGGCCGTCAACCAGGTAGGCGAAGTGCTCGCGATCCCAGTATTCGATCACGCGCACGCAGCCGCCGGCGGCTGCGGGACCGTCGCTCGCCGACGCGCTCCCCGCCGGCGCGAGGCGGCCCGTCCGGCGGTCTTCCACCAGGCCGTAGCGCCGCATCATGAGCCACTTGGGGCGCTCGGAAATCTCCAGGCAGGCCTCGATGCCGTCGTCGCCGATCAGGGGATAGAAGGTCAGCACGTCCACGTCGCGCCAGGCCAGCGGAAAGGGCGCGGATCGTTTGAACCGGGTCGAGCGCTCGTTGAAGCCGGTGTCGGTCTCGGGACCGGCGTCGCCGCGGCGCGGATAGCCCGTCCAGCGCTCGGGCACGTAGACCAGCTTCATCACGCCGGTGCCGTCGGCCACCAGCGCGTCCACGAACATGCCGAAGATGTCGCGCCCGGCGTCGTTCTTCATGCGCCGTAGCGCGGCGGCCGTCCAGCGCTCGCGCCGCGAGGCGTTCGCCCGGCTCTCCGGCGTCTGGTCTGGCGGCGGCACGCTGACCGTCGGGTGGTTGGCCGTCAGGCTGCCCACGACTCGCTTGAGCTGCTCCCGCGCCAGCGGCGTCCGCACCTCGCGGGTCGTGGCCCGGTAGGCCGCCGGAATATCCACCGGCTCTTCCATGAACCGCAGCCGCCGCAAGCGCTCGATGCGAGCGTTGCGCCCGCCGAACTCGCTCAGCAGGTGCTGCTCCAACTCTTGCACATAGGACTCGGACGGTGGCGGCAACGCGTCGGGGCGTGGCTGGGACAAGAAGGCCTCCCGGTGTCAACGGCGCGGCGACCGCGGCACGCGCCAACAGCTACAGGCCTAATCCTAGATCGTTACAATAGTAACTTCCAAGACTATTTGGTAATCCAGCGGCGTTCCGGCAATGCGCGGTCGTGACGCGGGGTGCTAGCTGCCAGGCGCGTCGCTCACGTCTGTCGTGGGCGGAAGACGTCTGCCAGCCGCAGCCGCCAGATGACAAGCAGGTATTCCGCGATGTCCCGCAGGCCCAGCTTGGTCTGTCCGCGGTCGCGCTCGCGAAAGAAGACCGGCTCCTCGACGACGCGTGCGCCGCCCCGGCTCAGGCGGTGCAGCAGCACGACGTTGAAGGCGTAGCCACGCGCGCTGAGGCCGCCGACATCCGCCGCGCGCAGCGCCGCGGCGCGGATGGCCCGATAGCCCGCCGTGCAGTCGTGCACGTGCCGCAAGCCGGCAATCCAGCGCGTCAGCTGGTTGCCCCATGCCGACAGCAGCCGCCGGCGCAGGCCCCAGCGTTCGTCTATGCCTCCTCCGGTCACGTAGCGACTGCCGATCACCACGTCGACGCCGGCCGACAGACGATCGAGCAGGCGGTGTGCGTCGGCGGGATCGTGCGAGAGATCGGCATCCATGACCACGATCGCTTGTGCCCCAAATTCATCCAGCGCGTGGCGCATCCCCCGCACGTAGGCGTGGCCCAAGCCGCACCGCGGGCCTTCCAGGAGATGGACCCGGGGATCACCCGCGGCGAACGCCCGCACCAAGTCGCCGGTGCCGTCGGGGCTGCGGTCGTCCACGATCAGCACCGCGGTGTCGGCGTCGGGGTGCAGCGCGGTCAGCCGCTCGAGCAGCGGCGTGATATTGCCTGCCTCGTTAAAGGTGGGAATGACGAAGCAGACGCGCAGGGCGGCCGGAGAATTTGGCATCGCCGCAGCATGCCACCGCCGACTGCGAGCTGCCATAAGCCTGGCTTGCCGCGCGCCGCGGGCGTCTCGCGGCAGCGGCGGTGAGCCTTTACCATCCGGCTGTCCGAAAATGCGCGGGCGCGCACCCGCGGCCTCGGCGAGGGTCAGGCCCCGGCCGGGAGACCGGCAGCGCCGCGACGGCAGGAGAGCATGGACGACGCCAGCAGCCCGGTGATCTCGGTCGTGCTGCCCTGCCTCAATGAGGCGGACACGGTGACGGCCGCCGTGCAGGCCGCCCGACTGGGCGTGTCCCGCACCGGGCAACCCGGGGAAGTGGTCGTGGTTGACAACGGCTCCACCGACGCCTCCCCGGACTTGGCGGCAGCCGCCGGCGCGCGGGTCGTGCACGAGCCGCACCGCGGCTACGGCGCGGCGCTGCGGCGTGGCTTCGCCGCGGCCCGCGGCCAATTCATCGTCATGGCCGACGCCGACGATACGTACGACCTGGCCGGCCTCGCGGCCCTGGTCGATCTCCTCCGAGATGGCGGCGACCTCGCCATTGGCAATCGCCTCGCGGACGTGCAGCCCGGGGCCATGCCCTGGCTGCACCGGCGCGTCGGCACCCCGGTCATCAGCTGGCTGCTGCGCCGCACCTACGGCGTCCGGGTCCGCGACAGCCAAAGCGGATTCAGGGCGTTCACCCGCGACGCCTTGGACCGGCTGCAGTTGCAGTCCAGCGGCATGGAGTTGGCCTCCGAGATGATCGCCAAGGCCTCGATCCAGGGCCTCCGCATCGTGGAGGCGCCCTCGACCTACGGTCCGCGCGCCGGTGAGAGCAAGCTGCGCACCCTCCGCGATGGCTGGCGGCACCTGCGCCTGATCTTGATTCTGGCCCCGGCGCTGCTCTACGTGCTCCCAGGCGCCGCGCTGCTCATCCTGGGCCTGCTGACGTTCGGGATCGGCTTCGCCGCCTCCAACATGGCGGTCGGCGGGCTCCAATGGCAGCCAGTGTTCGCGGGGCCGATCTTCTGGGTCTTGGGCGTCAGCGGCCTCGCCTTTGGCCTGGTGGCACACCGGCGCCTGGTGCGCACCGGATTGGCGCGTCCATCGCGGCTGCTGGCGCGCGGCTATCCCCTCGTGAAGCTTGAGACCGCCCTGGCGCTGGCGGCCCTCGCGGTCCTCGGCGGCGTCGGCATCGACGCCTTCATCTTTGTCCAGTGGGTCGGCGGCAGCGCCCACACGGCCGGCACCCAACTCGCCGCGCTGGCTCAAGCCCTCATCATCAGCGGCGTGAACCTGGCGTTCATCGCCTTCCTGGGGGCCGCTCCCGACTGACCTCCGCATGCGGTCGGTCGCCCACCGGCCCGCTGCCGCCGGTACCCTATCCTCCCGAGATGACCCCGCACAGGAAGCCGCGTCGATGACTGGCCCGGCGGCGCGGACGGCGGGCGCGGCGGCGCTCGGCGCCGTGGTCAGCGGGGTCACCGGCGCGCTGCTCCTCCACGGCGCGCTGCAAGGCGGCCGGGGCCTCGCGCCGGAAGTCGTCCTCACCGGTGTGACGCTGGCGGCCATGGTCGCGCTGGCCGCGTGGCGCGTGCCGCCGCCGCGCCGTCGGCGGTTCGCGGCGGTGCACTTGGCCGCGCTGGCGCCGCTTGCCGCAGTGGCCGCGGCGCAGCAGCTGAGTTGGGAGCTCAATCATTCGCTGACCCAGGTGAGTGAGCTCAGCTGGGTGCTTGCTTCCGCCCTGCCGCTGGCCACCGCGGCGGCCGCCTGCCGCGCCGGTGGGCCCGCCGCCTTTGTAGACGCCGCCTTCGGTGGCGCCGCGGGCGTCGGCGCGGCCGCGTTGTTCCAAGTGGCTGTGGTGGATGCCGATGCCCTCGATCCCCTGACGCCCTGGCGCATCGATCCCTGGTGGGTGCTGGTCGGCTGGGCGCTGGGCGCGGCGGTCGCGAGCGGCGCGGCGCGGCTGCCGCCCCAACCGGCGGCACGCCTGTCGCTGGGACCGGCCTGGCGCACTCTGCCCTTGGTCGCCGCCTGGATCATGGCGGTCGTCGCGGCCCTGCCGGCGGCTCCGCGGCATGAACTGGCCACTTCCGCCGGCGCCCAGGCCCTGGCGGTCACGCTCGCGGCCGCGCTGGCGCTGGCGCCGGTGGTCGTCTGGTGGGGCGAGCGCGCCGCGCCCAACCGGCCCCGCGATGGACTACGCCCGATCCTGCGCCGCGTGGCGCCGCCCGTCACCACGCTGACGCTGCTGCTGATCGGCGGCTTGCAGGCCGCGTCCTACATCGCGGTGACCATGGACGACCTTGGCCCCTTCTGGTCCACGGCCGACGCCCTGGCGCGCGGGCACTACCCGGTGTGGGAGGACTGGCTCAGCCTGCCCGGCCTCCCGGTGCTGCTGCTGGCGTCCTTCGGCCTTCTGGGCTTCACCTATCCGGCGGCGCTGGCGCCGATGTTCCTGGCCAATGTGCTGCTGCCGTGGCTGATCTATCGCGCCGCGCTGGCCGTCGGCGCCGGGCGTGCCGCGGCGTTTGCCGCCGCCGTCGGGTTGGTGCTGCTGCCACCGGTCCAAATCGCCAGTCTGGGCTCCGCCGAGCCCGATCCCGTGTTCATCGCCTGGCTGGCGGGCGCGACGTGGGTTTTCGCGCACGTGCTGCGGACGCCCCGCCCGCGGGCATCCCTGCTGGTCCTCGGAGTGCTCGCGGCCGTGCTCGCCGGCACCCGGCCCGAGGGCCTGCTCTATGGCGGACTGCTGGTGCTCGGCGCGCTCGTCGGCGTGCGCTCGCGCTGGGCCGCTGGCGGCGCGCTGACGGCCGCCGCGCTGGTGGCCCCGCTGGCGCTGTTCAGCCTGGTGCAGATCGGCCGCGCCTGGCCCACCCACGAACGCGAGCCCGCCCTGTCCAACATCGTCGAGCACGCCGGCATCGTGGGCGGGATTACCTGGCCCGAGATTTCCCGCGACGTCCTCCTCGACGATGTCCGCTTCCCGCTGCTCATCGCCATCCTGCTCGCCCTCGCTGCCGTCGGGGCCGTGGCGGCTGCCCGCCGCCACTGGGCCTTCGCCGTGTTGCCGCTGGCGGTGGGCGTCAACGTCCTGGTGACCCTTGGCATCGACGCCTACGCCGTCCGCCCCCACGACCCCCAGGAGTTCGTGCGCCACATCGCCTATCCCGCCCCGATCGTGGCGGTGCTGACCGCGGCGGGCGCGACGGCGCTGGGCGCGCTGGCGATGCAACGGGGTGCGCGAGTGCACGCCGCCGCCAGGGCGGCCGGGCTGGCCCTGGCCGTCTATGTGGCCGCCGGCAGCCTCTATGTGCTCGGCACGCCGGAGTCGTACCACCACGGCCGGGGCGGAAGCCTCCTGCCCGCCGACATCTACGTCACCGCGACCGACCTGTGGACGCACCCTCTCGATCTACCCCCCAGCGGAGGCTGGGACTTTCTGGGCTTCCGCCGCGAGCTGTTTGACTGGTACCGCCCCTTTGACCTCCACAGCGACTCTGCCGGGGCGGCCTACCAAACCCTCACCGGCGCCGTGGCGGCCATGGGCATGGTGCTGCTGCTGGCCGCAGGCGCTCAGCCAACGGTGGCACGTGATAGATCTGACCCAGCAAGTCGTTCGCGAGACGCCGCGGCCGACCCCTAGTCGACGAGCGTCTCCTGCCGGCGCAGCCACACATCCATTGTGCTCGGCCCCCGATTGGCCCAGGCAAAGTAAGGAATTGCGCGGATGGGCACCCGATCCTTGGGCGCGCCGTCCGCCTGCCTATCGCCCGACACTGACTGGTAGAGCGCACCGCGCCCGGGCGTCCCCGGCAGCGGCACGGCCGCCGTGTCCAGCAGCGTCATTCCCGGCAGTCGCTCGTTGGCGGGTCCTGGGGTGACGGAGGCGTCATCGGGCAGCGCGAAGGCGTCCTGCTCCAGTCCGGGGCGGTCGTGGGATTCGACGCAATAGATCAGGGGGCCGCGGGCCAGAGCCACTCGACCGATGTTGGCCGTCACGCGCGGGTCGCTCACCAGACGACGCGGCGGCATGGGCAGCCGCAGCATGACCCGATCGCCCGGTGACCAGACGCGGCGCAGCGCGGCGTAGTCTCCGGCGGGGCGGTCGGGGTCGTGCCGGGGAGCCCCCTCACCCCAGCCCTCTCCCTCGAGGGGAGAGGGAGCCGGACCCGAGTCGGCGAGGACTGTCTCGACGCTCGCGTCGTCACACCACCCGGGCACGCGCAGCCGCAGCTCCACCGGACCGTCCGGCGCCTGGCGCACGGTGAGCTGAATCTCGCCCGACCATGGATAGTCCGTGTCCACCTCCAGCGACAGACGGCCCGCGCCCGGCACGTCGGCGTCCACCCGGCCCGCCACGAACTGGTGCACCCACAGCGCGCGCTCGGACGCGCCGTAGAGAAAGCCCGGCAGGCTCGCGAGCAGGCGCGCCAGGTTCGGCGGGCAGCAGGCGCAGTCGAACCACGCCACTCGGGCGTGCCCCGCCGACGCGCTGAGCGGGTTGGGATAGAAATAGTGCTCCCCGTCCAGCGACAGCCCGGCCAACATGCCGTTGTAAAGCGTGGTCTCCATCCAGTCGGCGTAGCGCGCCTCGCCCGAGCCGGCGAGCAGACGCCAGTTCCACATCACGCCCGCCACCGCCGCGCACGACTCCGCATAGGAGTTGCGGTTGGGCAGGTCAAAGGCGTCGCCGAATGACTCGCCGGCCCAATGCGCCCCCAGCCCGCCGGTGACGTAGACCTTGGTTTCGTAGGCGCTGCGCCAGAGACGCTCCGCCGCCTCCCACAGCGCGGGGTCATCGAGCTCCAGGCCGGCGTCGGCCAAGCCGCACGCCAGGTAGACCGCCCGCACTGCGTGCCCCGCGATCTCCTGCTGCTCGGCCGCCGGCTCGTGGTCCTGCAAATAGCGGTAGCCGCCGAGCCGCGGCGGCTTACGACCCCGCTGCTCCAGAAAGAACCTTGCCTGCTCGGCGTAGACGCGCCGGCCGGTCTCTCGCGCCAGCTCGACCAGCGCCAGCTCGATCTCGGGATGCCCGTCCGCCGTTTCACGGGCGTCAGGACCAAACTCGGCGCAAATGTGATCGGCCAGCCTCACCGCCACGTCCAGCAGCGTCGTTGCGCCGGTCGCGCGGTGGTGGGCAATTCCCGCCTGGATCAGGTGCCCGGCGCAGTACAGCTCATGCTTGTTGATGAGATCGGTGTAGCGCTGGTCGGCCCGCTCCAGCGCAAAGTACGTATGGAGGTAGCCGTCCGGCTGCTGGGCGGCGGCGACGTCGTCCACCAGAGCGTCCACCAGCGCCCGCAGCCGCCGATCCTCGCGCCCCGCCAGCGCCCAGCTGGCGGCTTCGAGCCACTTGTAGACATCGGACTCGTCGTAGTAGCGCCCGCGAAACGGCGCATCCACGCGGCCCGCGACGCGCCGGATATTGTCGAGGCGGCCGGTGGCCTCGCACTGCGCATGTTGCGAGGGCAGCGTGACGTCATACAGCCGGTCGAGCCAACCGCGCCAGAATCCGCCCCCAATCCGCACCGCCTCGATCGGCACCGGCTGGACCGTGACTCCGGGCGTGCGGCGGGTGTCGGTGACGACGGCGCTCATGGTGCGTCCTTGGAATCGGTTTGGTTTCTCACTACAAGCATGTATTCCTGCGTGCGAACGCCGAATGTCACCACCCCGCCGGCTTGGTGATGATTCCTA
This sequence comes from Chloroflexota bacterium, assembly GCA_026708035.1. Lineage (NCBI taxonomy): Bacteria > Bacillati > Chloroflexota > Chloroflexota bacterium. The sequence goes on from JAPOVQ010000009.1 coordinate 47,740, forward strand.
CCTCATCCTGCAGCATGTCGGGAAGCTGGCTCCGTCGCAGGTGGCTCTTCCAGATGCGCTTGACGTAGGTGGCGGCGTCGGCCAGTTCCCGCGGACTTGCGTTCTTGGAGTCGGGATTGACGAGCGTGACTCGAAGGCCCAGGTCGTCACGCACGTACCGCATGGCCCCGGAGAAGTCCGCGTCGTTCGACATGACCACCGCCTGCTCGTACTCCCGGTTGAACCCGTCGACCAGGAGACGGGTGGCGAGGTTCACGTCTGATCCCTTCTCTTCCGAGTCCCTGACCAGGACGTGAGACGGCAGCCCCACCACCGGCTCCGCCAGTGGGCGCCGTTTGACGCCGGACCGGAATACGCCGTAGTAGGCGTCGAAGCCCGGCAGCGTCGCCAGGGCTCTCAGGTAGATGAGCTGGCGACGAGGCTGATTTGGATTGCCGGGACGGACATCAAGTCGGGCCGTGAAATAGCAGACGCGGTTGATCGAATCCCCTGGGAAGAGCGTCTCGGCCAGCCTCCGCAGGTCCAGCCACCTGAAGGGCGTGTCCTTCAGGGCGCGGTAGTAGAGATTGAAGCCGTCGATGTAGACGTTGGTGATCAATCTCTACTCCCATACAAAGACAGAGACCGCCCTTCCGGGCGGTCTCGACCCTACCGGCGAAGCGATAGGGGTGGTGACAAAGCATACTATGGGCGGAGGCTGGGCTTCACATCACCGAACCCCTGGGCGGCGTTGCACGGACGCCGGCCGCCCCGCGCCCGAAGTCTTGTGGTCAAGTGGGCCGCGCTGCGCCAGGAAGAATTGCGGGAAGCCTGGGAGCGCGCCCGGCGTCTTGAGGCGCCGGGGATCATCGACCCGCTGGAGTAAGCCCTGCGCGCGGCAGAGTTAGCGAAATCCAAATCACCGGAGGAGCCTGATGGCCTGGAAACACCCCAGCGAGCTACCCACCACCGCCGAGCTTGAGGAAGGCACCGACATTGCCCTCGACTTCGAGCGGTTCTTCTCCACCAGCGGCCAGGGGGTGCTGCCGGTCGTGGCGCAGGATGTCGACTCCCACGACGTGCTGGTGCTGGCGCACGTGAACAAGGCCGCCCTCGACTACACCTTGCGCGAGGGCGTGGCGGCGTTCTGGAGCCTTTCGCGAGACCGCCTGTGGATCAAGGGCGAAACGTCCGGCAACCAGCTGGACGTGGTCGACGTGCGCGTGAACTGCGAGCAGAATTCGCTGCTGTATCTCGTCCGCCTGCGCAAGGGCGGCGTGTGTCACACCATGGAGGACGGGGCAGCGCGCCACAGCTGCTACTACCGCCGGATCGAGGGTGATCGGTTGGAGCCCGTGGCGCGTGAGGAAGACCCGCCCAGCGTTTGCAGGTAAACGCCGCGTGAGGCGGGAGACGCGACCGCGCGCTTCCGAAGAGCACGTCGCGGCCAATGGCGTTTCCCTCTGGACCGCAACCCAGGGGCTCGGACCGCCAGTTGTGCTCTGTCACGGCGGTCCTGGCATCTACGACTACCTCGAGCCCATCGCCGCCATGATCGACGATCTCGCCACCGTCCATCGCTACGACCAGCGCGGGTGCGGGAGGTCGGAGGACACACCGCCCTACGAAATTGCCAGCTTCGTGGCCGACCTCGACGCCCTCCGCGCGCACTGGGGCTACGACTCGTGGACGGTCATGGGCCACTCGTGGGGCGCAGACCTTGCGCTCATGTACGCCCTCGGTCACCCGGAACGCGTCAGCCGTCTCGTGTATCTCTCGGGAACCGGCATCAATCCCGCCTGGCATGCCGCATACCGGAGGAACCGCGAAGCCAAGCTGTCAGCCAACGACCGCGAGCGTCTCAAGCGCCTCAATGCGCGACGCAAAATCGCTGCAGCAACCGAACTCGTGCGCATCAACGCCGAGCGCTCCGCCTTGCTGGCGCGGACCGAGTACTTCGACGCGATGCACATCAGGGATTTGCCCCGGCATGACCGTTTCCCGATCAACTTCGCCCTCAACGCAGCCCTCGGCGCCGAGGCGAACCGCCTCGAAGAATCCGGGGAGCTGCGGGCGCAGGTCCGACGTCTTGCAGTCCCCACGCTGGTCCTGGATGGCGAAGGCGACCCACGCCCTCAATGGGCGCGGGCCCAGCTTGCCGCGCTGTTGCCGGCGGCTTGTCACGTCACCATTGCCCGCGCCGGACACGAGCCGTGGATCGAGCGGCCGGGGGACACTCGCCAGGCGCTCCGGGAGTTCCTGGCTGCGAGCGGCTAGCTCGTTCGCTGGCCCCACTGCGCGCAGCGTGGGGCTTCGCCGGCTTGGAGCCCCTAACGCCGATTGATGGCGCAATAGAATTGCTCGCCAAGCCGCGGTCACGACATCTGGACTGATGCCCACGTCCGACATGCCACCAGGAATCGCCGAATACGTCGGCGAAGACCAGTTCGGTCCGGCTTACCGGGTCATGCTGGCCGGCGACGCCCATGCCCCGGGATCGGTCGACCGTGTGCTCTCGGAACGCATGATCCGGCTTCACGCGGCGACCGCCGACTACCTCTATGGGTCCTACACGCCCACGACGCTGTGCTATCGCCCCGGATCACGGCCTGAACTGGAGCGGTTCCTGCGCGCGGCGACCGCCGGCGCCACGGACCCCGAGGAGATTGTCGACGGCATCGCCCGCTGGTGCGCCGACATCGCGCAGGCCGCCGACGATCTGAGTCTCGACGATCTCCGGCTGGGCGGCGCCGAGGAGACCATCGTCAACCGCGGCACCGACTGGTGCACCGATCTGTCCCGCGTTGGCTGCGTCCTATGCCAGGTCGCCGGATTGCCAGCCAGGTTGGTGTGCCTGTTCAACACCACGCAGGCCTACAGCGGTCATGTGATTGTCGAAGTGCTACGCCAAGGGAACTGGGGCTGCGTCGATGTGGTGAACGGAGTCGTCTACCGCCACCAGGACGGCGCTCCGGCGTCGACGTGGGAGCTCCAGCGCGCTCCGGACCTCATCGGCACCCACCGGCGGCTTCACGGCGGATACGGCTCGTCGGCGCAGTTCCTGGGCGCCGCCATCGTCAACTACTTCGCGTGGGAGGCCGACCGCTACGATTTCACGGTCAGCGCGCTCAACCCCTACACCCGCTCGATCCTGGAGCAGTCCGAACGCGGTTGGCCGGGCGGCCTGCGGTGGCTACACGGCGAGGATGAGTTGCCGCCGACGAAGCCGACGCCGTCATCGCACGTTTCGGGATCCCGCTGAGCCGGCGGGCCTTGACTCCCCAGCCGCATTCATAGATAGGCCGCCGGGAGGCTGCTTCACGAGTAATGTGACAAGGGGTGGAGTCTCCGACTTTGGAGAAGCAGTTGCGAAAACGCCGGAGCTTGGCATCGCTCGCCGCCGTGCTGGACCTGGCCACGACAACAGAGGAGAAGGCTCAAGCTCACTACGACCTTGCTCTCTTCCACGACAACAACGGGCGGGAAGCGCAGGCGATCCCCCACTACCGGAAAGCGCTGGCGCTGGGCATTGATCCGAGCTTGGAGGCGGAGGCGTTCGCCTGGCTGGCTAGCAGCCTGTTCAAGACCGGCTCGCACACGGAGGCCGCTTGCAGCGCGCGTCACGCCCTTTGCCTCACGCGGGACCCGGAGCTCAAAGGGTTCCTGGTCCGCCTCCAGCGACGTATCGACCGAGCTGCGAGCAAGCCGTAATTCGGCGAGGCACACGCCTGCCGTTGCACTTGGCCGCAGTTCGGTGCGACTAGCTCGCGCGGCTCTCAAGCGCCGCGACGCGAATGTCGTCCAGCTCCTCGGCTGAAAACACGCCAGCCCGGAACAGGTTCAGGTATTCGTCCGAGACGCTTTGCCTGAACACCGTCAGATCGTCCGAGTTCACCGTCACCGCGACGCCGTGGTCGTGGAGCCGGCGGATCGGATGGTCCTTGATGTCGTCCACCACGCCCAGCATCACGTTGCTGGTCGGACAGATATTGAGCCGTACGCCCTTGTCGGCGAGCCACCGCATGACGTCGGTGCTGTCGGCGGCGGCAATGCCGTGCTGCACCTCGTCGAGGTCCAACACCTCGACGGTGCGGCGGACGTCTTCGGCGCTGCCGAACTCACCCACGTGCGCCTTGAGCAGCATTCCCTGGGCGCGCGCCTGCGCGTACAGCGGCTGCACATCCTCGGGGGCGCAGGCGTCCTCGGTGCTGTAGAGATCAATTGAGGTGAAGGCCCCAGACGCGACGGCCTCGGCTATTTGGTCCATGAGTGCTGGATTGGAGGCGTAGCGTCGCGAGATTCCAAGTTCCGGCCGCAGCCGAATGCGGTCCTTGCATTGCTCGACCAGTGATTGAAGGAAGCGGAGATACCCGTCGAGGCCGTCGGGGTAGTGGGGCACGGGCCAGATATCGAAGCTCATCTCGAACACCGACACGCCGTCGTCGATGGCGTCGTCGACGGCCACCGCCGCCGCAAGCTCCGCGCCTTCGATGTTGCCGACATGGGGATCGACGGCCAACCGCAGGTATTCCTGAAATTCCCCCAGGCCGTTCATGCGGCGCGGGGGTCTCAGCAGCGCGTGGCCAAGCCGTCGCTCGAGGCTCTCGATGCGGGCGCTGATGTACGCGTGCGCGTGGAGGTCGGTCTTCGGGAAACTCCTCACAGCCGCGGCATCGCCGGCGCGCAGCGCTGCAGCGAAGCTGCCCCCGGTTCCCATTCGCTCACCGCTCCATCAATTGGCTGGTATGGACCACCATAGACCTCAGGATCCTCCTGGGGCGGGGCCTCCAGGAGCACCTCGCTGCCGGTCCGGCGCCCGAAGGCGAGCATCTGAGATTCCTCGTTGCACTCAGAATGGCGCGTGAGGCTGTCCTCATGCCCGAATGGTTACCATCGGACCGACCAGAGCCGCGGCGCTGGCGGCGGTCATACATGCGATCCAGAAGCGAATGCGCCTCGAAGGACACCAATGCCGAACACGCTGAACCGGCCAACTGCCGTCGAAGCCCGAGCGGGGCATCGCCTATGGCTGCGGTACAGCGACGGCACCGACGGGGAGGTTGACCTGTCGCACCTGGCGGGGCGGGGCGTCTTCAAGTTGTGGGACTCCCCGGGATGCTTCGCATCGGTGCGCATCGCACCAACCGGAGGCATCGCCTGGGGAGACGACGTCGAGCTCTGCCCGGATGCGCTCTTTCTTCGGCTCACCGGCAAATCCCTCGCCGACGTGCTGCCGGCCGCCCAGCACTCAGCCGAGATTGCCTGAGCTCTGCCGGTTTTACGGGATCGTCATCCGAATGTACTTCGACGATCATGGACCGCCTCACTTTCACGCCCTGTACGGCGGAGATGAGGCGCTTGTGGGGATCGAGGCCCTGGCGGTATTGCACGGACGTTTGCCTCCCCGCGCTCACGGGCTTGTCGTCGAGTGGGCTGCGCTTCGCCAGGAGGAGTTGCGGGAAGCCTGGAAGCGCGCCAAGCGTCTCGAGACGCCGGGCTCGATCGCCCCGCTGGACTGAGCCCGACTCGCGACAACGATCATCGTCCGGATGTGCCCGGCTGAGCGCTCCAACCGGCGACGCACGCCTGCTGCCGGGCAAGAATGCGGCTTCGCTACCAGATACTCCCGTCACCGCGCCTGACGTTAGCCAATCCGCGTTTCCGGCGTCTCCCCGATGGCGTCCAGTCGGCGCTTGGCCTCGGCGTAGACATCCGGGGCCAACGGGCCGCGCCGCTCCGTCTCCAGGTTCTCCCGCAAGTGAGCCGGGTTCTTCGTGCCCACGATGATCGTGTGCACGTCCGGATGGCTCAGCGTGTAGCGCAGCATGAAGGCCGTGCGGCTCTCGCCCTCGGCGCGCAGCTCATCCAGATTGGCCTGCTCGAACTTGTTCCAGGCGTCGGCCCGGCCGCCGCCTTCGCCGGGCTCGCCCTTCTGCACGCCCCCGCGAATCACGGTTCCGATCCCGGCCTGAGCCGACTTGCTGATCCACGCCTCGTGCTCGCGGTTGAGCGCCGAATAGGGGATCTGAAAGAGATCGAACGACCCCCACTCGATGAACGTCGGCAGATTCGGCACCGAGGTCGAGGTCGCGATGTGCCGCACCTTGCCCTGCTCGCGCATTGAGTTCAGCGTGTCTACCACGCCCTCGCGCTCGGATTCCTCGACCGATGCGCCGTGCAGCTGGATCACGTCGACGTAGTCGGTGCGCAGCAGCTCCAGGCTCTGCTCCAGCCCGCGCATCAGGTTCTTGCGCGTCCAGACGTGCTGACCGCCGGCGGGTCCCACGCAGCCGCACTTCGTGGCCAGGAAATACTCGTCCCGCCGGTCGGAGATGTACCGCCCGATCAACTCTTCGCTCCGCCCGTAGTCGTTGGACGTGTCGATATAGGTGATCCCGGCGTCGAGCACCGCCGTGAGAATGGCCTCCGCCTCGGCATCGGTGGTGGCGCGCCCGCGAGGCCCGCCGCGAATCTCCATGGCGCCGTAGCCCAGACGCGTCACGTCCAGACCCGTTCGCCCCAACGTCGCGGTCGACAATTGCTCGGCCATGACTTCTCCAGTGCGTGGTGCGTCGCTCGCCGGACTTGCCTCACGGTACCCCGCGCAGATTCACGCCCGCCGCACCGCTCGCGGCCATACCTCGTCACCCCGGCGAAAGCCGGGGTCCAGGGTCGTGGCAACGAGCATGGCGCGGTACGGCCGTGCTCGGGGGCACTGGATTCCGGCCCCGTATCGAGTACGGGGCAGGCTCTCCGCCGGAACGACGGACGGGGCGTGGCGACTACCGCGCCCGCGCGCCTTCGCGCGAGACCGCGATCACGCCGCGGACGGTCTCGATGCGCCGCAGCAGACGGGCCAGCTGCGCCACGCTGCGCAGCGCCACGGTGAGCCGGAACGTGGCCTCGTGCCGCCGGTTGGTCCGCACCGACATGGTGGCGATGTTGAGCCCTTCTTCGCGGATGATGCCGGTGATGTCGTGCGTCAGCCCTTCGCGGTCGTGCGCCACCACGCGGATGCTGACCGGCAAGCCTTGCGTGTCGTCCTCGATCCAGCGCACTGGTACGCGTTCGCCAACTAGCTCGCGGCAGCTGCGCCGGTGCACCTCCACCACGCCGTTCGTGGCCACGCCCTCGATGCGTCGGCCAAGCCTTGGCGTGCAGCAGCTCGCCAGCCGGACCGGCAGGTCGGAATCGGTCTCGACCAGCCGGTCGGCCCAGGAAACGGGGACGAGCCGCTCGGGCTCCGACACGTTGCGCACGTTGGCGCAATTGCGGCGGTGAATGCTGACCCCGTGGCCGCGGGTGATGAAGCCCACGATGTCGTCCCCCGGCAGCGGATGGCAGCAGGCGGCGACGCGTGTGAGCAGGTTGCCGGCGCCCAGCACGTTGACCAGCGGCTGCACCTCGCGCCGCTCCTCCGGCTCCAGCGTTTCCGGCAGCTCCGGCTCCGCCACCTCCGGGGTGAGCCGCAGCCGCGTCACGACCTGGTGCACCGTGGTGGCGCCGTAGCCCACGCCGGCCAGCAAGCTCTCGACGTCCAAGTAGCCCAGCGCGGTGGCAATCGCTTTCAGGTCGGCGTCCGGTACATTCGCGACCCCGCCCTGACCCACGCGCCGCAACTCCCGGTCGAGTAGCGCGCGGCCCGAGGCGACGTTTTCGGCCTTCTCGTGCTGCTTGAACCAGCGGCGAATCTTGTCCCGGGCATGCGCCGTGCGCACCTGCGACAGCCACGCTCGGCTCGGCCCCTTGCTGCTGGTGCTCGTCAGGATCTCCACCACGTCGCCGTTCTCCAGCTCGTGGTCCAGCGGCACCAGGCGGCGGTTGACTTTGGCCCCGATGCAGGAGTGGCCCACGTCGCTGTGGATGCGGTACGCAAAGTCCAGCGGCGTGCTGCCGATGGGAAAGTCCTTCACCTCCCCCTTGGGCGTGAAGACGAACACGGTGTCGCTGAAGAAGTCCGTCTTGACGGCATCCACAAAGGACCCCGCCGAGTCTCCGTCCTCCTGCCAGCTGAGGATTTGCCGAATCCACGCCAGCTTGTCCAAGAAGGCCTCGGGGCCCAGCGGTCCGCCCTCCTTATAGCGCCAGTGCGCCGCCACGCCGTACTCCGCGTTTTGGTGCATCTCGCTGGTGCGGATCTGCACTTCGACTGGCTTGCCGTCGGGCCCCAGCACGGCGGTATGCAGGGACTGGTAGCCGTTTTCCTTGGGCGCCGAGATGTAGTCGTCGAACTCGACCGGGATATGGCGCCAGGCGCCGTGCACCACGCCCAGCGCGCCGTAGCAGTCCTGCTGGGAATTCACGATCACGCGGATCGCCAGAATGTCGTAGATCGACTCGCGGTCGGCGTCCTTGCGCCGGATCTTCCGCTCGATGCTGTAGATGTGCTTGACCCGGCTCTGGATGTGCGCGTCGATGCCGGCTTCGTCCAGGCCGTGGCGCAACTGCTCCTGCACTTCGGCGATGGCGGCTTCGCGCGCGCGCCGCTCGGCCAGCAGCCAGCGGGCCAGGTCGCGATAGCGATCGGGGTCCAGCAGCTTGAGCGCGTAGTCCTCGAGCTGCCAGCGCCATTCCTCGATCCCGAGCCGCCCGGCCAGCGGCGCGAAGATTTCGAGCGTCTCCTGCCCATATCTCGCGCGCTTCTCGGCCGAATAGACCCAGGCGGTGCGCACGTTGTGCAGCCGGTCGGCGAGCTTGATCAGCACCACGCGCACATCGCGCGCCATGGCCAGCAGCACCTTGCGCAGGTTTTGCGCCTGCTGCTCGTCCAGGCTGGCGACGGTGACGCGCTCCAGCTTGGTCACCCCATCGACAAGCTCGGCCACCCCGCTGCCGAACTGCCGCCGGATCACGTCCAGGCTCAGGCTGGTGTCTTCGACTGCGTCGTGCAGCAGACCGGCGGCGACCGTGTCGGCGTCGAGGTGCAGATCGGCCACCAGCATGGCCACCGCCAGCACGTGCTGAATGTAGGGCTCGCCGGACAGCCGCTTCTGCGGCGCGTGCGCACGCTCGGCGGCGTCATAGGCGCGACGGATGAGTTCGCCGGCCTCGGGCTGATCGTCGGCGGGCGTGTAGGCGGCGACCCGCTTCAGCAGCTCGTCGATGGCCAGCGCGGGCGTCTCCGCGCTCACCATCGGCGCCAGCGTGGCCGTCACGGATACCGGCATGCGGCGCCCTCTCTAGGCCGCCGTGTGGCGGATGTCGTCGATAAGCATTTGCAACCGCGTCTCGTCGTTGAACGTGCGCAGGTTCAGACGAAACGCCACGTCGCAGCGCCGGCCCGGCGGCAGCGCGTGGCGCAAATCCGCCTGTCCGAACCAGATGCCCTCCACATCCGCGCCAAGCTCCGCAAAGCGCAGGACGAGATGCGTCGAGCCCACGACCCGGGTTTCGTCGATAGCCACATTTTCCACCACGAACCGCGGTTCGGCATGCGCCTCGCCAAACGGCCCCAGCTGCTGGGTCAGCTCATAGGTCTCCCAGGTCACGGTGCGCGGATAGACGCGGCAGTCGGCATCCAATCGCGGCTCAGCCGGCGCCTGCACGCCCGCTCGTTCCAGCTCCCGAGCCAGGCCGTCGCGCAGCGCATCCACGCGCTCGGGCCGCACGGTGAACCCCGCGGCCTGGGCGTGCCCGCCCCAGGCGTCGAGCAGATTCGCCTGCGTTCCCAGGACATCGGCCAGCACCACGCCGTCCGGCGCCCGCGCCGATCCGCGCACGACCCCGTTCACATGCGCCCCCACGAACGCGGGCAGCCCCGTCTGCTCCGCCAGGCGGCCGGCGGCCAGCCCGACGACGCCCAGCGGAAACTCGTCGCCGATGGCAAAGACCAGGGGCTCCGCCGGGTCGATCTGCGCCGCGGCCGCGTCGATCACCAGTTGCGTCAGCCGGCGCCGCTCGATGTTCAGATTGTCAAGCTCATGCGCCAGCGATTCGGCCTCGACGGACTGGCCGGCTCGAAGCAGCTGCAGCGCCAGATCGGCACGCGCCAAGCGGCCGGCGGCATTGAGCCGCGGCGCATAGCCGAAGGCAATATCCGCGGCGCCAACGCGTGAGACGGGACGTCGGGCAATCTCGCCCAGCGCGTGCAGTCCGCGGCGCCGGGTTTGGCGCAGCGCTTCGAGACCCTCGGCCACGAACGTACGGTTCTCGTCCCGCAGCGGCGCCATGTCCGCCACGGTTCCCAGGGCCACGAGATCGAGGAACTCTTCGGGATACGGCAGGCGCTCCGGCATCTCCTCCGCCAGCGCCTGCACCAGCTTGTAGGCCACGCCCACGCCGGAAAGTCCCGGAAACGGATAGGCGCCGCCGGGCTGATTGGGGTTCAGCACCGCCGCCGCGCCGCTGTCGGCGCCGTCGCCCGGGTGGTGGTCCGTGACGATGGTGTCGATCCCGTGCGACCGCGCGCGCGCAATCTCATCGGCGCTGCCGATCCCGCAGTCCACCGTCACCATGAGTCCGGGGCCCTGCGCGCCGATCGCGGCAACTGCGTTGTGGTTGAGGCCGTAGCCCTCGGTCAGCCGCTCCGGGATGTAGGGCGTGGCCGCGGCGCCGAGCATTTCGAAAGTTTCCAGCAGCAGCGCGGTGCCGGTGACGCCGTCCACGTCGTAGTCGCCATACACGTACACCCGCTCGCCCTGCGCCAGCGCCTGCGCCACGCGCGCCACCGCCGCGTCCATGCCGTCGAGCAGGTAGGGATCGTGCGGCGGCAGCGGACCGTCAAGGAACTCGCGAATCGCCGCCTCGTCGCCGTAGCCCCGGTTGTGAAGCAGCTGCACCGCCAGCGGCGGCACGTCCTCCAGCCGCGCAAACAGCTCCTTGGGCGCGCGGCGGCGGATGTCCCACACCGCGCCGGTGAGGCTGCTCATGCCGGGGATCGGGAATGCGGCATGGGGCCTAGGGTACTCCCGAACTCTACGCCGCGGCCTCGCGCTCGCCGATCACCCGATCGAACGTCCGCACTGTCGCCGCGGCGGGCGGCGGCGTGAGGAGCGACACCGCAACGGCCGCGACCAGCCCGAGCACGAATCCCGGCGTCGCGGGGTGGATGTCCATCACCCCGCCCGGACCTCCGGACGATGCCCACCAGATCGAGGACACGAGCGTGCCGGTCACAATCGCCGCGCCCGCGCCCCAGAGGTTGAAGCGGCGCCAGTACAGCGCCAGGATCGTGACCGGCCCGAAGGCCGCGCCCATGCCGCCCCAGGCATATGTGACCAGCTGCAACACCGACTCCTGGGCCACCAGCGCCAGCACCGCGGCCACGATGCCGATCGCCACCAGCAATCCGCGGCCAATCCACACGCGCGCGTATGCCGCGCGGGAGTAGGTCAGCCGCCGAAGCACCGGCACGTCGTCCGCGGCGACGGCCGACGCCAGGAGCAACTGCGAGTCCGCCGTGCTCATCACCGCCGCGATCAACGTGGTCATCAGCAGGCCCGTGATGACCGGATGGAAGTACGCCACCGCCACCACGAGGTAGATCCGCTCCGGGTCCGCCACGGCTTCGAGCAGGTCAAGCTCGGTAAGCGCGGGGAGCGCAATGACGCCCAACACCACCGCCGTCGTGTACATCAAGGCGATCCAAATCGTGCCTATCCGCCGCCCCGCGGGAATGCTCGACTCGCCTTCTATCGCCATGAACCGTTGCAAGATTCGCTGGGAGCCAAAGAAGCCCAGTCCCCAGCCCACGGCCGACAGCAGCATGACCGGCGTGATGGGATTGTTGTCGGGATCGGTCAGCGGATTCCAGAACCCCGGCGTGTCGGAACCCGCGCGCAGCAACGACTCTCCCGCGACGACGATCAGCGTCAGCGGCACGATCATGAAGCCCACCAGCATCAACACTGATTGAAAGACATCGGTTCGAGAGACGGCCAGGAATCCGCCGATGAACGTGTAGGACGCCACGGCGATCAACGTGATCAGAATGCCGGGGGTGTATGCGACGCCGAATTCCGATTCCAGCAGCTTGGCGCCCGCGACCAATCCTGAGCTCACGTAGAAGATGACAAAGAGAATCGTGAGCAGCGCGGCCAGCGTGCGCAGCACTTGCGTCGAGTCGCCGAACCGCTTCTCAAGGAATTCGGGCAGGGTCAGCGCGTCGTCGGTCGCGATGGTATAGCGGCGCAGCCGCTTCGCCACGACGGTCCAGCAGATCCAGCTGCCGGCCACAAGGGCGACGACGGTCCACAGGTGAGTCACTCCCCCGGCAAAGGCCAGCGCCGGCAACGCCAGGATCGTCCAGGCGCTTGTTGTCGATGAACTGGCGCTCAGGGCCGTGGTGAAGCTGCTGAGCTTGCGTCCCCCGAGCACGTAGTCCGACATCGCTCGCATGCGCCGGGCGCGAAACACGGCGATGCCGATGAGCACCGCAAAATAGGCAATGAAGACCGCAAGTTCCCAGGCATCCAACATATGTGCCGACTAATCCCCGGCTTTGCAGACGGTCCCGCGCGGGCCGACCAGACTAGCCAACGCCAATGCGCGCGGCAACGGTTTGGAGACCCGCTCGGGAGCCGCCGCTGCAAGTCCTCCATCCGCTTGATCCGGCCGCCGGCTGAACCCTGACGGAGACCCGCCCGCCGCGGTCGCCGTCCCGAGATGGTCCGCCGAGTCGGCGGCGGGCTATTCTCGCGCTCCCCCGGCATCGCCAACGCGAGAATGATCGACTTCAATCGATCCTTCGTCACCTGGACCGTTGAGTGGACCGAGCCCGATCCGGTCTATGCCTTTCCGGGCGGCTTCGTCGGGGAGCCGGGCGAGGCGACCACCAGCCGGATCCAGATCGACGCCGGTTGCGAGATCGTCGATGAGGCGCGGGGGACGGCGTGCACGACTTATCTAAGCGCGCCCTGCCGCTCCGAGTTCATCATCGCCGACGACAACCTGTTCCAGGTGCCCAACGGCGAGTTCCGCGCCGCGGTCAGCGACGCGTTCACGGTCCCCATTGCCACCGAGCCCAGCTGGCACGAGGAAGGCACGCGGCGGCAGCCCGTCGGCGCGCGCTTCGCGGAGTTCGCCATCGACGTGCGCACTCAGGAAGCGGTCGCTCTGACGTCGGACGACGCCGTCGTGGCGCACTCGCTGGCGGGCGCGCGCCTCAACGCCCGGTCCACCTACCGCGACGACACGCGCGGCCTGACGGTAACCGTCGAATACCCGATCAAGCTCATCAACCTGCACGCCGGCGGCGGACGCTATCAGGTGTGCACCGGCGCGGTGGCGCTGCCCGACCTGACGACCTGGGACGGCGTTGGCGTCGACCGGGTCTTCGTGGCCCACGCGGCCTTCACCGCCGACGACCACGTGGAGTTCATCCTGCGGCGCAGCATCGATGTGGCTGAGCGGGAGCTGGCCTGGGCGGCGCTCGTGCGCGGGCGCGACCGCTACCAGCGGCGCGTCCCGGGAGAGCCGGTCGATCGGCCGCCACCCCGAGCCGCCGGCTACTTTGAAACCTGGGAGTTGGCGGCGGTGAACACCATCTGGCGGACCTCCGGCGAGGCGCGCCCGTGATCGACTTCGCGGGTTCGCACTTCACCTGGGACCACCGGCCGCACGAGCCGGACCCCGACTACAAATATCCGGGCGGCTTCGTGGGCGAGCCGGGCGACGCCTATCACGTGCGCATCGGCTACGACGCCGTGTGCACGATCACCGGGGACCAGGGCGCGCCCCCGCTGGAAATCTTCCTGCTCCAGCCCTGCCTCGCCGAATACACCATCGCCGACCGCAACTTGTTCCAGGTTCCCAGCCAGGAGTTCCGCGTGGCGCTGAGCCGCACGCACGGCATCCCGATTGCCGGGCGCCCGTCAACCGAGCGCGAGCCCACCGACGCCACGCCGCACGCCGGCCGCTACGCCGGCACGGATTTCACGACCCACGAGGTTCCGGGCGCGCAGGTCACGCGTGACACCGACGAGGTGATGCGCGCGGTCTTGGCCGGCCGGCGCCTGAACGCCCGCACCACACACTATGAACACGCCCTCGGGCTCACGATCACGCTGGAATACCCCATTCGCACGATCAACATCGAGCGCGCGAAGGGCGCCTTTCAGGTCGACACCGGGCCGATGGCGCTGCCCGATCTCGCGACGTGGGACGGGGCCGCCGTGTCGCGGGTGTTCCTGGCCCACGCGGCGTTCAGCGCCTGGGACCGCGCCGAGTTCATCCTGCGGCGCGAGGTCGAGCCGTTGGCATCCGAGCACTGGTGGTGGGAGGTGCGAGGCCGCGACCGCCGCGCCCTGCGCGACCCGTCCAAAGCGCCCACCGAGCCGCCGCTGCCGCGCCGACCGCCGACGCTCTACAACGAGACGCTGGTCGTGACCGTCCGCAACGAGATCCTCATCGCGCCGGACAGTTAGCGAATCCCGTCCCGTCCGCCGTCAGGCGTGGCGGATCCGCACCCGACCCAGGTGCGACGAGCCCTGGATAAGCAGGTTCACGAAACCCGCGTCCGGCTCCGGCTCGTCGCCTCCGCTGACGCCGCGACTGCGGCTGCCGACCGGCCGCATGCGTCCAACCCATGACTCGGGCCTGGGCCCGCCGTGCTCCCCGGCCAGGCGCGCCTCGAGCACCAGGCGCGAAAGCGTGGTGTTCACGTTTTGGCCGATACGCCACCAGACCGGAACGACTAGGTCCAGCCGGCCCGCGATGCACGTCACGTCGAGGATCGCCGGCGGACGCGTGATGTCGACGTAGCGCAGATCGACAGTCACGTCGCACAGCCGGCAGGTGATCTCTCCTCGCCGGACATCGCCCCGCGCGCGCAGCGTGCCCCCGGTGTAGGTGAGGTCGATGTGGCTGTCCTTCCACCCCCGCAGGCGCACCGTGCGGCGCGTGCGGATGGTCCCGTTTTGCCACAAGGCGCCGAAGGCAACGATCGCGAAGGCCAACCAGAGGCCAAACTGTACGCCGCCGGTGAAATTGCCGAGATGACTCACCTGCACCAGGACTCCGCCGCCAGCCACAAGCCATGGGACCGGACTGCGCAAGCCGAGATCATTCATCCAGGAGAGACCAAAGAGGACCAACATCATCGTCAGCAGGTCCCAGACATCGAGGACTCCGACCATGCGCAGGATGATCCAAAGGAACACCACCATGCCGAAGGCCGCTCGCATGAAACGCGGCGAGTCCAGCAGTTGGCGCCAGAACGGCCTGGCCATCATGTAGCGCCGGTCAGCCATCACGATGACCCTCGTGAGCGTGCTGCGTCCGGCGACCAGCCCTCGAGGGATTGCGCACCGAGACGGTCCGCAACCTGCGCTCGTCCCGTGACCAGTGCCCAGTGTGGTGCATGCAGCACTCCTCTATTTCTGAGCCTAGCAAGGCATCGGCTCCGTCAGACCGCGCGACGGAACTCGAATTAGGGGACTAGGACGTCAGCCCGCTAGACCGCAGCAGGCCATCATCAGCCTTGGAGGTCACCGGGATCGCCGCAGACTCCTCGGCGACGCTCGAATCACGGGGAGATTGACGAGTGGCCGTCGCAGCGAACGCCCATCATCAGGCGTGGCGAATCCGCACCCGACCCAGATGTGACGATCCTTGCACCAACAGGTTCACGAAGCCGGCGTCCGGCTCCGGATCGCCGCTCTTGCGGAAGCCGCGCCTGCGGCTGCCGACTGGCCGCATGCGCGCGTACCACGTTTGCGGTCTGGGGCTGCCGTGCTCCCCGGCAATACGCGCCTCAAGCACCATGCGCGAGAGCGTGGTGTTCACATTCTGGCCGATGCGCCACCAGATAGGGACGACCAGGTCCAGCCGGCCCGCGACGCAGGTCACATTGAGGATCGCCGGCGGACGCGTGATGTCGACGTAACGCAGATCCACCACAACGTCGCAAAGCCGGCACGTGATTTCGCCACGCCGCACATCGCCCCTGGCGCGCAGGGTGCCCCCGGTGTAGGTGAGGTCCACGTGGCTGTCCTTCCACCCCCGCAGGCGCACCGTCCGACGCGTGCGGATGGTTCCGCTTTGCCACAGGGCGCCCACGGTAATGATGGCGAAGGCCAGCCAAATGCCCAACTGCACGCTGCCGCTGAACTCGCCAAGATGGCCCGCCTGCACCAGGATTCCGGCGCCGACCGCAAGCCACCCGGACGGGTGGCGCGAGCCGAGTTCCATCATCCAGCCGATACCGGCGATAACCAAGACGATTGTCAGCAGGTCCCATGCGTCGAGAATCCCCAACAAGTAGAGAATGATCCACAGGGAGAACGCCGCCCCGATTAGACCCCGCACGAAGCGCGGCGAGTCCAGCAGCTGGCGCCACTGCGGCGTAGCCTTCGCGAAGCGCCAGTCAGGCATGCGATCTCCCCGTGTCAGCGCGCTGGATCGTGCCACCGATCCTAGAGGAATCATGCACTGAGCCAGTGCTAACCCTGCGCTCATCCCGCGACAAACGCCCGGTGCCATGCATGCAGCGCTCCTCTATATCTGACCCTAGCAAAGCGCCGATTTCGTCGGACGGCACGACGGCTACAGCTCTTGGGGCACAGGCGTCAGCCCTCCGCGCCGCAGAACTCGATGGCCGCCAGGAATCGGCGCACGGACCTCATCGAGGCGCGGAAAGAGATGATCGGTATCAATTCCGCGCCCATCCACGGTGAAATTGGATGTCATGTGCTTCACCAATGGAATACTCCCTTGCCATAGGAGCCTAATATCATGACTACCATTGGTCAAGGTCGTATTCCCTTGTCCCAACGCCATATTCCCTTAGATCAAGCCGCCCGTTCTCTGGCCTGCGGCCGCCGACCCCCCACCAGGACCGCCTTATCGCGCAGGTGTCACTCGCCGACGCCGCAAAACTCCATCGCCGCCAGGGCGTACAGCGTGGCGGTCCGGTGTAGGCGCTCGACCGACACGCGCTCGTGGTCCGAGTGCGCCGTGGCGTACTCGGGGCCGCAGCACACGACCGGCAGCGACGCATCGTTGGCATAGATGTTGGCGTCGGTCACCAGCCCCAGCCCGATCCGCGGCAGCGCCGCGCCGGTAGCGGTCGTCGCCGCAGATTCCAGCGCCCGCACCAGCGCGTGGTCGGCGGGCGTCTCAAAAGGTTCGTGCGGCGCGTCCAACGAAAACGTCGCCGCCAGCCCGGAGCGTTCCTCGATGCGCCGGCAAATTCCCTGAAGCTCCGCCTCGATGTCATCCGCCGTCAACCCATGCCTCCAGCGCCGCGTGCCCCGCAGCGTCAGCGGCGTCGGCAGGCGGTTGGGATAGTCGCCGCCCGCGACCAGGCCAATGTCGACCCGCTGCCGACCGCACAGCGGATGCGGAGTCTCGCTCTCGAACCGCGCTTCCCATGTGGCGAACTCCTCCAGCATCGCACCCGCCCAGCGCGCCGGGTTGTCCGCGTAGGGCACGTGCAGCGTGTGCACGATGCCCCGTTCGCTGGTCAGCGTGATGCGGAACATCGCCGCGCCCAGTCCCGCCGTCCAGATGGCGTGCGGTCCCTCGGCGATGATCACCGCCGCCGCCGGAATGTCGCCCGCGCCGATGCGTTGCACTAGCCGCTTCGGCCCTTCCTTCTTGCCCACCGGCGTTTCGTGGCCGACGACCCCCGTCAGCCAGAGGTCCGAGCGCAACCGCACCCCGGCGCGCCGCAGCGCCGACGCGGCGTGCACCATCGCCACCAGGCCGCCCTTCATGTCCTCCGCGCCGCGGCCCACCACCCAGCCGTCGCGCAGCCGCGGCGGGTCGCTGTCGCCGCGCGGGATCGTGTCCACGTGGCCGTTCAACAGCAGCGGGCTACCAGATTCGGTTCCCGGAAGCCGCGCGTAGACGTTGGGCCGGTCGGCAATGAAGCGATCGACCTCGACCTCGAGCCCGGCCCGCTCGCAAAGGGCCGCAAAGTGCTCGCCGCCGGGACCCTCCGCACCCGTCTCGCTGGCAACTTCAACGAATGCCAGCGTGTCGCGCGCGATGGCGTCGGCATCGAGCAGATCCAGAACCCGTTGATGCATTACGTGCGCGGTCCGGCGGCTCTGATCGGACCGAGAGCCCTGCTACTTGAGATTTCTGCGTAAACCCGCCAGCGGGGATTCGGGAGCGGATCCGGTCCCCTCTCCCTTGATGGGAGAGGGCTAGGGTGAGGGTGATCCGAGCCTTGGGCGTGGGATGTCGACAGTTTGTTCAATGGACCCCATTCGCAGGAAAGACGTTGGTGTGCCACGTGCCACGTTCCGCCGGCGCGAGCCGCTCATACTAGACTCTGCGCGCGAACCACACCGTCGGGGAACTGGCCATGCTCAAGGCCGCCATGATCGGAGCCGGGGGACGCGCGACGCGGGCGCACTATCCCGTGCTGGCCGACGCCGACGACGTCAGCCTCGAAGCCGTCTGCGACCTGGACCCGGAGCGGCTGGCGCACGCCGCGGACGCCTATGACATCCCGCGACGCTACACCGACTACCACCGCATGCTCGACGAGGTCGACTGCGACGTGGTCTACGCCATCATGCAGCCCTATCAGGTGTGCCAGGTGGCCGTGGACGCACTGGACGCCGGCAAGCACGTCATGGTCGAAAAGCCGCCCGGCGCTAGCTCCACGGAAGCCGTCCGCATCGCGGAGGCCGCCACGCGCAACGACCGGCTGGTTTGCGTGGCGCTGCAGCGGCGCTGGACGCCGCTGATTCGCGCCGCCAAGGAACGCATCGAGGCCCGCGGCCCCATCCGCTACGTGCTGGCGGGGATGCACAAGCACCCCTCGCATCAGCCGCCCGAGTCGCTGCGGATCAACGTGATGTACGACCGCGACATTCACATGGTCGACTTCATCCGCTGGGTGTGCGGCGGCGAGTGGGACGAGGCCCACGCCCGCGTCGACAACGCCTACACCGACTGGACGAACGCCACGCAATCCGTCATCGCGTTCACCTCGGGCGCGCTGGCGGTGCACACGGCCATCGGCCACGCGGGCAGCCGCTACTACCGGATCGAGCTCCACGGCAACGGCATCAGCGCCTACCTGCGCCCGCCGTCCCATGGCGAGGTCTTCGCCGACGGCGCCGACACCCCCGAGATTCTCGACGCCGCCAGCCTCACGGGCGACCCGCACGCACAGTTGGACGACGGCGTGCCGGCGCTGCACCGCGATTTCCGCGACTGCATTCGCGAGGGCCGCGAGCCGCTCACCAGCATCCACGACGTGGTGCACAGCATGCGGCTGCTGGAGCAGGTCGCCCGGCTCGATGCCCACGGGCAACCGCTCGGGGGCGGAGCCTAGATCTTCTCTCCCCAGACGTAATAGCCCGGACCCGGCGGCCTAAGATTGACGGCATGAGGGGTGCGCTGAAGGCGTTCGTGGCGGCGCTCATCATCGCGGTGCCGGCCATCGCGTGCGGTCCGGAAGGCGGAGCGCAGCCGGCGGGACGCGACGACGCCATGCCGGCAACCACGCGAATACCCGAGACGCCCACGCCGCCCGATACCCGCGCCGCCGAATCCGACGACGACGCGCCGGCATCCGCGCGCGTGTGGCCGGCCAACTGGCCGGTCCCGCCTCTGCCGGTCATGTGGCTGGTGCACCCCAGCGGGTCGGTGTGGGGTTCGCCCCACCGCTACTGCTGGCACCTCGGAACCGAATCCAATCGCGTCTGCGAGGAATACGGCATCTGGTCGGGGATCAGCGCGTACCCCGAGGCCGTGCCGGGCAAACGGATTCCCGTCACGATTGAGTCCGAAACTCGGCCCGACAGGGTGTTCGCGAACGTGTACACGCGGCACGGGAACCTCATGGTCGAATCCCTGCAACTGGGACCGACTCATCCCGCGCTCGATCTCGACTTGGACCCCGGCGACTACCACATCCGCGTAATCGGGCAATGGCCATACCCCGACCCCAGCGCTCCGCTCGGTCGGCGCTACAACGAAGTCGCCTACGAGTTCGGCCTCCACGTCCCGGGCGCGGTGGTATTGGTCGGCGGGTGCGACATGACGGACATCGGAGGCGACCTGCGCATCGTGTTGCGCTCGCTCGACGACCGCCTGCGCACGGCCGCCGACAGCGCCAACCGCGCCGGCTGCCGGTTCAACAAGCCCATCGCGCGAGTCACACTGACTCTCGAGAACGGCGCCCGGATCTATACCGAGGTTTTCCATTTCGCTCCGCCATCGCACGAGTTCGGCTTGCCGCTGCCGGAAGATCTGGTCTCCGAGACGACCGGCGGACCGCTGCCGCCCGGCGAATACTCCCGCCGAATGGTCGCCGTGACCGAGGACGGCGACGAGTTCGATCTCACGAGCCGCGAAGGGATCCTTGACTCCATCACACTGGCGGGACGCTGAACTGAGACTCATTCTCGAGGCCTGGGGCTGGGAGCGCGCGCCTACAAATAAGCCGGTGGCGAGGTATAAGGCGAGAGCGGCCTACCCGGCCGTCTCGACCCCCTCCAGCGCGTCCAGGTAAGGAGCGTAGCGGAACACCCGGTTGCGCCGGCTTTCGGTGACTTCCTCCAGCACCCCAATCCGGACCAATCGGGCGACCAGGCGATTGGCGGCCGGATAGTTGGTCCCCGTGATTGGCGGAACATCGGCAACGGTAAGAAACGGACGCCGGTAAAGCTGGCCGAGCACGCGATGGCCGTCGGCGGCAGCGCGGCCAAGGCGCTCCGTGACCAGGGCCCGATGCTCCTCCCGCAGTGTGAGGATGCGGCGCACGGTCTCAGCGGCCTCGCTGCTTACGGCGGCCGCGCCGCGCAGGAAGAAGGCCAGCCAGCCTTCCCAATCGCCGCCGTGACGCACGGCCTGCAGCCGGTCGTAGTACTCGCCGCGGTGCTGCCGAAAGAAGTGTGAGAGATAGAGCACCGGTTGCTTCAGAATGCCCCGCTGGCACAAAAGGAATGTGATCAGGAGCCGGCCCACGCGGCCATTCCCATCCAGAAACGGATGGATGGACTCGAATTGCGCGTGGATCAATCCAATCTGGATCAGCACCGGCAATTTGCTGGGGCTGTGGATGAAGCTCTCCAGTGCGCCCAGGGCGTTGGGCACCTCGCGATGCGGCGGCGGAACGAACGTCGCCTCGTTGAGCGTGCACCCAGCGGGGCCGATCCAGTTTTGACTGCGGCGCAGCTCGCCCGGCTGCATCTGGGATCCGCGGACGCCTTCGAGCAGCCGGGCATGAATCTCACGGATCAAGCGGACGGAAATCGGCAGCGTCTGCAATCGGTCCAACCCGTGGTTCATGGCCGTCACATAGTTGATGACCTCGTCGACGTCGCGTGGCCTTTCCGGCGAGCGAATGCGCGCCTCCGCGGCCAGCACGTCCTGCAGGGAGCTCTGCGTGCCCTCGATCTGGCTGGAAAGCACGGCCTCCTTGCGCACGTACATGAACACGAAGAGATCCGGATCGGGCAACGTCTGGATCGAGCCGTCGAGGCGGCCGAGCGCCTGATCGGCCTGGGAGAGCAAGGCCTGAAGCTCGCCGTCCAATTGCACCGGCGGCCGCGGCGGTAGGGGAGCCGGTAGAAATGCCCGGTAGCCCTGCGGCTGCGCAACATATCTGCCAGCCCGCTGGCTCGCGGCTGCTTCCGCAGCGGCTGAGATGTCGAATCGTGCAGCGGAGCGTTCCATATGTTCGGAACCGACAACAAGGAACGAGTTGCGTTTCCATGTTATCACTTCGGGACTATATGGGGAGAAACCAGCTCCTTATTGTCATTAGCAGTATCTATAGAGCTTCAACGTCGGCCATATTGTCGGCAGCCGCACATATGGAGACCCGGCTGCAGCCACATTGTCGCCAGCCGACAATATGGCCAGGGGGCCGCCGGCGTTCGGCGGATGCCGGGCAGGCGGATCTGCGATACCTAGTCTCGAATCCCGCCTGGTGATCGCCCCGCCAGCGGCAGGCGCAGCACAAAGAACACGCCCTGATCGGTGTCCTTGGTGGGGTGCACGCCAAAGCCCAGCGACAGCTTGAGCGCGTGATTGGCCACGCGATCGCCGGCGCTCCGTGATCGCACCTGAAAGCAGCCGAGGGTCGTGGCTCGCTCGATCAACTCGTTCTGCAGCGCGGTTCCCACGCCGCGGCGCCGCTGATCGTCGGCGACGGCGAAGGCCAGCACGTACGCCTCGCGCATGGGCTCGCCGCGCAGGGTCAGGCTCGGTCGGTCGGAGTCGGGTCCGATTTCCTGGACGACAAAACGGAGAAACCCAACCACACGGTTAGCCGTCACCGCGACCAGCGTGTGTATCTCCAGGTGCCACTCGGCCTCATAGGCGAAGTACTCGGCCTGACCCACGGCATCGGCCAGATCGCGCGCCGCCTTCTCACGCGAATCGCCAGGTCCGCAGTACTCGATCGCGATGCCGGCCATGTCGCACGCCAACGATGCCGGCCGATGGCGAGCCGTCGCAACTCGGACACCGTCGCGGGTGGGGCGATATGCTAGCGGCAGGCTTGCGAGCTATTTCAAGCACGCAAAGGAGCGTGGCCGGTGCTGAGATTCGCCGAAGAAATCATGCTGCTCCTGCTCGACGACGAGGGCGGGGACTTCCTGCACGTCTCCGACTGGTCGCTGCGCTGTGCGTTGGCCGGTGCGGTGCTCATGGACCTGGCGTTGGAGAACCGCATCGACACCGACCTCAAGCAGCTCGTCCTGGTCGATGCCACGCCCGTCGGGGATGACCTGCTCGACCCAACCCTCGAAAGAATCGCCGCGTCCGACGAGACGCGCGACGCCGCCCATTGGGTCCACCAGACGGCGCGCCAATCCGACCAGATCCGCGACCGCGCGCTGGCGCGTCTCACGGAGCACGGCATTCTCGAGCGCCGGGACGAGAGTTTCCTGTGGGTGTTCAAGTCGCGGCGCTATCCGGCGGTGGACGGCAAGGCCGATCGCGAAGTCAAGCTGCGGATCATGGGTGTGCTCTTCAGCGACGAGATCCCCGACCCGCGCGACATCGTCATCGTCTGCCTCGCCGAGGCCTGCGGCATCTTTCAAGCGCTGCTGTCCACGCGCGAGCTGACCACGGCGTCCGCGCGCATCGAGCAGGTGCGCAAGCTCGACCTGATCGGGCAGGCCATCTCGCAGGCCGTGTGGGATATCGAGACGTCCCTGGCCATGGCCATGCACCCGCCCATGTAGCAGCCGCCTCCGGGCGGCGGTGTGTGGCTAGGGCGAAAAGACGCTCGTCACGGCGCCCGCGCTCGCCGACGAGACTTGCGCGGCGTACTTGGCCATCACCCCGCCGGGATAGCGCGCCGGCGGCGGCGACCAGGCCGCCAGGCGCTCCGCGATCTCGTCGTCCGACAGCGCCACCTCCAGGCGGCGGCCCACGGGGTCGAGGGTGATGCGCTCGCCGTCGCGCACGATGGCAATGGGCCCGCCGTGCGCGGCCTCCGGCGCCACGTGCCCCACCATGCGTCCGTGAGAGGCGCCCGAAAACCGGCCGTCAGTCATCAGGGCCACGGAGTCACCTAGGCCGGCGCCCTGCAGCGCGCCGGTCACCTGCAGCATCTCGCGCATGCCGGGTCCGCCCACCGGCCCCTCATAGCGAATCACCACGAAATCGCCGGGCGCGATCTCGCCCGCCTCCAGCGCCGCGTAGCACGCGGCCTCGCCGTCGAAGACTCGCGCCGGTCCGCTGAATGGCGTCTGTTCCTGTCCCGAGACCTTCGCGACGCAGCCGTCGGGAGCCAGATTGCCGCGCAGAATGGCAATCCCGCCGCTGGCCTTCACCGGCGCGTCGATGCTCTTGATCACGTCGCCGGCGGCGTCCGACCGCTCTGCGGCGGCCGCTATCTCCGCCACTGTCCGACCATCCACGTTCCGCGCGTCCGCATGCAGCAGGTCGCGCGACGCCAGCTCGGCGGCGATGACGGACAGGCCGCCGGCCGCATGGACGTCCGATGCCACGAAGCGTCCGGTGGGCTTGAGGTCGGTGATGATCGGCGTGCGCTCGGCGATGCGGTCGAAATCCTCGAGTTCGAGGTCAACGCCCGCCTCGTGAGCAATGGCCATCAGGTGCAGCACGGCGTTGGTGGAACCGCCGGTAGCCGCCAACGAGGCGATGGCGTTCTCCATGGACGCGCGGGTGATCACGTCGCGCGGGCGCACGTCGCGCCGCAGCAGGTCGACCGCCAGCTCGCCGGAGGCGACCGCCGCCTCGGCCTTGGCGGCGTTCGTCGCGGGAACCGCGTTGGCGCCCGCCGGGCTAATCCCTAGGAACTCCAGCGCCGTGGCCATGGTGTTGGCGGTGAACTGCCCGCCGCACGCACCGGCGCCGGGACAGGCGGCGTCCTCGATGGCCAACAGCTCGGCGTCGTCGATGCGCCCGGCGGCGTGCGTGCCCACGCCTTCGAACACATCCTGGATCGTCACGTCGCGCCCCCGGTGAACCCCGGGCGCGATGCTGCCGGTATAGAACGCCAGCCCCGGCAGGTTGAGCCGCGCCAGCACCATCGCGCCGGCGGGAATGGTCTTGTCACAGCCGACGAGCACCACCAGCGCGTCGACGCAGTGCCCCCGCGCCGCCAGCTCGATGGAGTCGGCGATGACCTCGCGGCTCACCAGCGAAGCGCGCATGCCTTCGGTGCCCATCGCCACGCCGTCGGAGACGGAAATGGTGTTGATCTCCACCGGCGTGCCGCCCGCCGCCCGCACCCCGGCCTTGACGTGCTCGGCCATTTCGCGGTGGTTGAAGTTGCACGGCATGGTCTCAATCCACTGGTGCGCCACGCCGATGATGGGACGCCGCAGATCCTCGTCGGTAAAGCCGATGGCCTTGAGCATGGAGCGTGCGGGGGCGCGCGCCGGGCCTTGGGTCATGGCGGCGCTGTTCGGTCGCGGCAGCGGAGGCATGGCAGGTCCTTCGAAGAGTCAGGAAAATGGCCGCGGGCCAGTGCCCGCGACCGGTGGTGCGCTGAGTCGCACCGTCACGAATGATATATCCCGCAGCGCGACCGGGTAGCGAGTCATACCGGTTTCGTCAATCCGGCGGACGGAAACTCTGGCGTGACCCCTCCGTCACTCCGGCGAAGAGCCTGCCCCGTACTCGATACGGGGCCGGAATCCAGGTCCCCGCCCGCTGGCGACCGGCGCAGGGACAACCCTCGCGGCTGCCCGGCCCGAGCCCATCCGCGTAGGGGCACCCCTCGTGGGCGCCCGTTCGCGATCTCCCGAGCCAGCCGCCCCGGTCCGGTCCCCTCTCCCTCGACTTCCGCTCTTTCCACCTGGTAGGGGGAGGGCTGGGGAGGGGGTCAGAGCCTGCCCCGAGTCGATTCGGAGGTGAGGGGGTTCCCCACCCACAGCCCCGCCGACCGCCTCGTCCCGTCAATCCTGGTGAAACAGCTCCTCCAGCATCTCCAGCGGCACCAGGCCCGAACTCATGTCCACGTCCAGGATGTCCGTGTGCAGGTCCTGCCAGCGCAGCTGGGACTCCGACTTCGCCAGGTATTCCGTCGCCGCGTCCCAGTCGTCGCACTCCAACAGGCCGATGGCGTGGTGGCCGAAGAGCACGATGGTGTAGTTGCGAATGCCCGCGACGGTATTCTCGGCCAGCAATTCGGGCCACACGTTGGCGTGAGTCTCCCGGTAGGCGTCGATCTTGTCGGGCTTGATCGGCAGGGCAAAGGCGATGCGCGGCATGACGTTCTCCAGCACCAGATATATAGCCGCTAGCAGCATGCGTCGCCGCCGGTGACTCGTCCACACACCTTTAGCGGAAACCGGCTGGACCGCGCCGAGCGCGAGCGGCGCGACCCGGCCTGGATCGCGCGGCGCGAGCGTGATCCCGCCAGCGTCTTCCTGCCGTTACGCCGCCTGGACGTCCTGGTGCGCGAAACCACCGCCACGCGCCTGGACTGGCGCCCGGGCCGCTGGCTGGCCGAAATGCGGGTGGACGGGCCGCGCTATCTGCTGGGGATCTCCGGCGGTGTGGCCCACTTCGCGGTGGACGTTTCGGACCATCCCGACGATCTCGACCAGGACCGCGAGCAGCGCTTCGCCGAGCTGCGCGAGGCTGCGGGGCTGCTCCCGGCGACCGAGGCCGGAATCGCCGCGCAGGCCCGGGCCAACGTGGACTGGCACGCGCGTCACCGGTTTTGCGGTGCGTGCGGTCACCCCACCGCGCCGCAGCGCGGCGGCCAGTCGCGCAAGTGCGGGCACTGCGGCATGGAGCACTTCCCGCGCACGGACCCAGTGGTGATCGTGGTTGTCGCCGACGGCGATCGCTGCCTGCTTGGGCAATCCCACGGACGGCTGTCGAGCCAGCGCATGTTCTCCGCGCTGGCCGGGTTCATGGACCAGGGCGAATCCATCGAGGAAGCCGTGCGGCGCGAGGTGGCCGAAGAATCCGGCGTCCAGGTCGGCGCGGTGCGCTACCACTCGTCGCAACCCTGGCCGTTTCCCTCGTCCCTGATGATCGGCTGCCACGCCGACGCGCTCACGTTTGACCCGCGCCCCGACGACGTCGAAATGCAGGCCGTCCGCTGGTTCGACCGGGACCAGGTCCTCCGCGCCCTCGCCGGCGCCGATCCCCACCTCCGCGTCCCCGGCGAGTACGCCATCGCCCACCACCTCATCCGCGCCTGGGCGGAGGGGGAAATCTAACCGGCGGCGTCACTTCGAGGGCAATGGTGATCTACCCACCGCCGCGGCACTGCGGTGTGCATAGAATTGTTTGAGCGTCTACAGGCAATCATCCATGGACCGCGTGTTCATCTACTGGGATAACTCAAACATCTTTCACGAGGCGCAGCGCCTTGCCGAAGAACGGGGCGAAGGACCCGACGCCCGCTACCGGGTGCGCATCAATTTCGACAACATTCTGCGCCTCGCGCACGCCGACCGGCCGCTCGAGCGCGCGGTTGCCGCCGGGTCCATTCCTCCGGAAATGCGGCATCTATGGAATCGAATGGAAGGCGCTGGGGTGGAAGTGCGGCTGTTTGACCGCGGCAGCCCCAACCGCGGCGAACAGGACATGCCCGACCGGTTGTTGCAATTGCGCATGCTCGAAGACGCGCTGGATTACAATGGCGATCCGGGCATCGCGGTGCTGCTGACGGGCGACGGCGCGGGCTATCTAGAAGGGGCGGGCTTTCACAGCACACTCGAACGCATGCACAATCGCGGTTGGCGGATCGAGGTCCTCTCATGGGCGCACTCTTGCAACCAGCGAATGCGGGGCTGGGCCGAGCACAACGGCGTGTTTGTTGCGCTGGACGATTTCTATGACGCGATTACGTTCATGGAGCCGTCCCAGCCCGGATTCGAATTGGCGCGAGCGCGAGACTCGGCGGACTTGGACCTTTCGCAGCGACTGATTGCCTGATAGCTGATTTCGAGCACCCATCGTGTCCTTCGATGTCAACTCGTTGACTGCCCTAGCAGGACAGACACATGCCCATGAAGAATCCACCGCATCCGGGGCTGTCGGTGCGGTTCGATTGCCTGGCGCCGCTGGATCTGAGCGTCACGGAGGCGGCAAGGCGCTTGGGCGTCAGCCGCAAACAGCTGTCGGATGTCGTGAACGGTCGCTCCGGGATCTCACCCGAGATGGCGATCCGCCTGGACAAGGCCTTCGGGGGCGGCGCTGCCGCGTGGTACCAGCTACAGGCCTCCTACGACCTGGCCCAAGCGATGCAGCGGTCGGATGACATCCACGTCGCACCGATTCACGCTGAGGTCCAGCGATGACAACCTGCCGGCGCAACGTGCCCGTGGTCGAATCACCTCCCCTTCCCAAGCCACCCAGAAAGTCGCGGCCGGTGGCGATCGACCACAGGATGAGAATTCCGGTCAGCTTCTTCGAGCCGCTTCCGCGGCATCTCATTGCCGCATTTCAGGGAGACGCTGACCCGGCGTGAATCTGCTACTGGGTACCTGAGAGGCGCAGTTGAAGGCGTACCCGAATGGCTGACGTCCTAATTGTACCGTTCAACAGCGGGGACAACGCCTTCCTGGCGGTCGGCAACGACCGGGACGATCTGCGGGTCTGGCACATCGACGATGGGGTCCTGAGGGAAACCCGGTCGCGCTTTCCCGGCTGCTTGCGCTTTTGCCCTACGCCGATTTCGGGGAGTGGGAAACGGGCGATTGGAACGATTCGGCCAGCCGTTACACCGTCATTCGCCTGCGTCCCCACGAATGACCACTGCCACCGAGCGCTCGCCTTCCCGCAGGTGGCCCCTCGCGCACCACGTCGTCAGCTAGCGGCCGCGACGCACATACCGCCGTGTCCGACTTGACTAATCAGCCGCTGGCGACGGGAAAACTCACGTTCGCGACTCGCAACGGTAGAACCGTACCCCGTACTATTGGCACACGGTCCCAGACTCCAACGGCGGAGTGGTTCAAATGGGCGGCATCCTGCGCGGACGGCTGATTCTCCTGGTCCTGATTCTCGGCGTCGCCGCGGCGGCGCTCGCCTGCGGCGACACTGCCGAAGCTCCGCCGGTCGAAACGATCGTCACCGTCACGGTGGAAGTCCCGGTCGAGGTCGAGAAGGTCGTTGAGGTCGAGAAGGTCGTCGAAGTCGAGAAGATCGTGGAAGTCGAGCGCGTCGTCGAGGCCACCCCGACCGCGGCAGCGCCCGCCGAAGCCGCGGCGCCCACCGGTCCGGCCATCTACAAGATGGGGCTGTTCGAGGATCCGATATCGCGCAACGTCTGGAACTACCTGGGCGGACCGGCAGGGTCGGTCTGGACCGGATACGTCATCGGCGGGTACGCCACGCAGCTCTACGGCTATTCCGACCAGCGATTCGACTGGGTCCCGGTGGCCGCGGACGGCTTTCCGACGGCATTGGCCCAGGAGACCGTCGACGGCGTCGAGTTCTGGACCACCGAGGTCTCGCTCAAGCAAGGCGTCACCTGGAGCGACGGCGAGGAGCTGACGGCGGACGACTTCGTCTTCACGGTCAACACCGTCATGGACCTGCAGCTCGGCGGAAACTGGGCTCAGCTGGTGGACTCCGCGTTCGTCGATCGGGCGGAGGCGCTCGACAGCCATCGGCTGAAGATCTATTTCAAGTCGACCGACGCCGACGGGAATCCGCAGACGCCCGGCCTCAGCGTGTGGCAGTTCGGCCTGGCCTTCATGCCGATTCTCCCTGAGCACTACTGGGCGCCCGTGGTGGAGCAAGCCAAGCAGGCCGGCACCGCGCCCCAGCAGATCGAAGCCCTGTTCGCGCACGTACCCGACGGCGAGCCCACCGCCGGCGGTCTGGCGTTTCGCCAGTGGGAGCCGGGCGCGTTCTTTGAAAACGAGACGGTCTCGAGTCATTTCCAGATGGGCGCCGTCGTCACGGAGTTCGCCAACGGCGCCTACCGGGAGACCAACGAACGACTCGGCTACAGCGAGGTCGCGTACGGCGAGGCCACCGGCGACACGGTTCTGGAGTTCGAGGTCGGTCCGCACTTCGAGACGGAGATCTTCAGCATCTACGGCAACCAGGACTCGGCGATCCTCGCCCTGACCACGGGCGACATCGACTTCCTCTTCAACCCACTGGGTCTGGAGAAGGGCTTTCTGGACCGCGTTCGGCAAGCGCCTGACCTGGAAGTCGTGACCAACCTCGATAACGGCGTCTTCTACCTGGGCTTCAACACCCGCAAGGGGCCCATGAGCTTCCGGGAGTTCCGGCAAGCCGTGGCGACCATGATCGACAAGGAATTCGTCGCGCAGTCGATTCTTCAGGACGCCGCGATTCCCATGTACGCCATGGTCCCCGAAGGCAACGCCTTCTGGCACAACGACGCCACGTCCAAGATCGGCCAGGGGCTGAGCCTGGGCGAGCGCATCGCGCAGGCGGTCGAGCTTCTAAAGAGCGCGGGGTTCACCTATGAGCAGGAGCCCGAGGTCGGCGAGGACGGCGAATTCGTCTCCTCGCCCGGCAGGGGCCTGCGCATGCCCGACGGGTCGGAGATCCCACAGCTCGAGTTGATCGCGCCGAGCGCCGGCTACGACCCCCTGCGGTCCACCTTCGCCATCTGGATCGAGCGCTGGCTCAACGACCTGGGCATTCCGGTTCGAGCGCAGCTGGTGGGATTCAACGTCCTCGTCGACCGGCTCTTCAGCGAGACGGTGGCCGAAGACCTCGACATGTGGATCCTTGGCTGGGGCTTCAGCATCTTCCCCAACTACCTGGAGAACATCTTCCACAGCCGCCACGCCCCAGAGAACGAGGAGGGCGGCTACAACTGGGGCGGCTACGGCAACCCCGAGTACGATGCGCTGGCCTTTGCCCTGCTGTCCGAGACCACCATCGAGGGCGCCCGGGAACTGGTCTACCAGATGCAGGAACTGCTCGCCGACGACCTGCCCTACGTGACGCTGTTCACCACGCCGAAAATCGATGTGTTCCGACCCACGCGGGTCGAGTACCCCTATACCTCGGTGCTCGGCGGCATGGCGCAGCAACAAGGGCTGCAACACGTCGTGCTGCTCAAGTAGCGCTTGACCGCGCGAACCAGGCGGGCTGCATGGGCGTAGTCGCGGTGTCAGCGGCCGATTCGCGTTCGCGCAGGTGACGTAGTTGGCCGCCTACCTCCTGCGTCGCACCGTCCAAATCCTGCTCACGCTCTTTGTCTTTCTGACCATCGTGTTCTTTCTCGTGAGCGCCCAGCCCGGCGACATCACCCGCCTGTACTCCATGGACCCCAGTCTCCCGCCGGAGACCCGCGCGAACCTCCAGGAGCTCTTTGGCGTCAACGAGCCGCTGTGGAAGCAGTACCTGGTCCATCTCAAGAACACGGTCACCGGCAACTTCGGCGTCTCATTCAGCCTCTATCCGAGGACCGTTGGCGACGTGATCCTGGAGCGCCTGCCGCGCACGCTGGTGCTGTTCGCGACGGCGACCGTGATTTCCTTTTACCTCGGCTTCGCACTGGGCAAAATCATCGCCTGGCGCCGCGGCGGATGGGTCGAATACACCTCGACCATCGGCGGGGTCTCGCTGTATACGGTGTTCACCCCGTGGTTCGGCCTCATGATGATCTGGCTGTTCGCCTTCAAGGCCGGCTGGCTGCCCATCGGCAAGTTCCTCGATCCGGTGGTATGGCGCGATTCGCCGACCGACTCGAACACGGTCTTCAACCTCATGCTGGCGACCGCCGCGATCCTCACGGTGGTCGTATTCGCGGTGGCAGTGGCGACCAAGAAGAAGCGCCTCGCCAAGGCGCCGCTCATTCAGGCGGGGACCGTCATCGCGGCTGCCGTGGCTGTGATCGGCGTGTGGCTGGCATCGGGCGTCGGATATCTCGCCCTGGACCTCGTCAAGCACATGATCCTGCCCATCGCCACGCTCACGCTGATCAGCTTTGCCGGAACCATGCTCCTGACCCGCAACAGCATGCTGGAGGTGATTCGCGAGGACCACGTGATGGTGGCCCGGGCCAAGGGATTGCCCGAAAAGGTCGTGCGTGACAAGCACGTCGCCCGCAATGCCCTCCTGCCGGTGGTCACCAGCTTCGTCTTCAGCCTCGCGTTCGCCATCGACGGCGGCGTCATCATTGAGTCCATCTTCTCCTGGCCCGGGATGGGGCAGACGCTCGTGTCGGCCACGGTCAGCGAGGACCTGCCGCTCGCTGTGGGCGCCTTCGTCTTCGTGGGCGTGTTCGTGCTCGTGGCGCACCTGGCGGCCGATGTCCTCTACGCCTACCTCGACCCGCGAGTCCGCCACCGATGAGGCTCGACGTCGCGCGCGTTGCCTCCACGCTGGCGCTGTGGCACATGCGCCTGGCGCTGGCGGGCCGAAGCCTCAAGCAGAACTGGTCGCTGTTTCTCGGAACGCGCATTGGCCTCTTGGGATTGGCCATCATCGTCTTCTACCTGCTGCTGGCCGCAGCGCATCCGATCCTGATGCACACAATCTGGGACGAGCGCACCTACGACCCAATCGTGGGCTACGCCTTCGACGAGCCCGTCCAGCCCGCGCCGCCGAGCCTGAGACATCCGCTCGGCACCGACCCGCTGGGCCGGGACATCCTCAGCCAGCTCATGTTCAGCACCCGGTCCGAGTTCCTGCTCGGATTGCTCGCGGCGCTCATGACGGTGTGCATCGGCACCATGGTCGGCGCCATCGCCGCCTACTACGGCGGGTGGGTGGACACGCTGCTGATGCGGCTGGCCGACATCATGATCATGATGCCGGCGATCAGCATCCTCATCGTGCTGAGCGCCCTATTCGAGGTCGGGCACCTGGAGCTGGCCGTACTGATCGGCCTGCTCTCGGGATTCGGCGGCACGGGCGTTGTGCTCAAGTCCCAGGCCCTTTCCGTCGTCGTCAAGCCCTACATCGACGCCGCCAGGGCCGCGGGCGGCGGAACGCTGCACATCCTGCTCGTCCACGTGGTCCCCAACCTGCTGCCGCTCTCGTTCCTCTACATGATGTTCACCGTCACCAGCGCCATCTTCTCGGAAGCTGTGCTGAGCTTCCTGGGCCTGTTGGACGTGCGCATGAGCTGGGGCCTGATGATCCACACCACCGAATCCGCCGGATACCTGCTGCAAGTCGGCGAGTACTGGTGGCTCATATTCCCGGCCAGCCTCTCGATCACCCTCCTGTGCTCGTCGTTCTACCTGCTGGGTCGTTCGCTGGACGAAGTCGTCAACCCGCGGCTGCGACGGCTATGAGCGGCCCCGCAAGCATTGGCCGGCGACGCGTCCTCCAGGCACTTGCCGTCGGAGGCGCGGCCGCGGTGTTGGCCGCCTGCGGCGATGCGGGCGACTTGGGGGCGACACCAGCGGATGCCGCGCCGGTCTCCAACGTCGCGTCGCCGCAGCCTTCCGCGTGGTTCAAGGACACGACGCCGTTCATCGTCCACGACGACGGCAAGAGCCTGGAAGCCCGCCTGGAATACATGGATGGGCTGATCACGCCCCATCGCTTCTTCTTTGTGCGCAACAACTCCGTCAGTCTCGACGTGGACGTGGATGCGTGGCGGCTCTCCATCGAAGGGGACGCCGTCGCCAATTCCCTGACGCTCACCTACGACGACATCCGCAAACTGCCCAGCCGCACGCTCGTCTGCTACCTGGAATGCGCCGGCAACCACCGCGCCATGTTTGGCCTGGTGCAGGAACGGCAGGCCAAGGGCACCCAATGGATGACCGGGGGCGTGAGCAACGGCAAATGGGTCGGCGTCCCCCTGCGCGAGGTGCTCACCCAGGCCGGGATCGCCGACGACGCGGTCAGCGTGCTGCTCATCGGGCTGGACACCGAGTCGCCGGAGCAGGGGTTTCGCCGCGTCCTTCCGGTGGCCAAGGCGCTGCACCCGGACACGCTGCTTGCCTACTCGCTCAACGGCGAAGACCTGCCGCGGGACCACGGCTTCCCGCTCCGCGCGCTGGTGCCCGGCTGGGTGGGCAGCAGCAACGTCAAGTGGCTCGGCCGCATCGTGGTCTCGCGGGAGCGCCTCTGGACGCGCAACAACACCACCTCCTACGTGCTCATCGGCGACGACTATGCGCCGGACGGCCAGGCGCTGGGCAAAGTCACGACGACCCAGGTCATCAAGAGCGCGCTGGCGCTGCCTTGGCCAGCGACGCTGCCTGCGCAACGCCACCAAGTCCATGGCTTCGCTCACTCGCCCGACGGTCCGATCCGGCGGGTCGAGTGGAGCCTCGATTCCGGAGAGAGCTGGCGCGAGGCCGCGGTGCTCGAGCCCCAGGTGCAGTACTCCTGGGCGCGGTTCGAGCTCGAGTGGGACGCGCGTCCGGGCGAATACACGGTCATGACCCGCGCCACCGACGCCGCGGGCAACACCCAGCCGGACGAGATTCCCTTCAACGAGAAGGGCTACCTCTTCAATCAGCCGGGCCCGCATCCGGTTCAGGTCAGCTAGCGACAAATTGGGGATGGACGAACACGCAATGCGACACCAGGTGCCTGAATCGGCAGCAGGTCCCTGCGGCTGCCACCGCCGCGGTCTGGCCCCCTCTCCCTCGATGGGAGAGGGATGGGGTGAGGGTGCTACCGCGGGCGATGGAGGCCGCCGCCCGGCGCATGTCGAACGAGGAAGAGCGCCCCACTGCCCAAGCCAGGCCGCACACGTTCATCCAGCGCCCACCGGTCCGCGATGAACCGCGCTCACACGCCCGACCCGGTCCTCGCCGTCGAGAACCTCGCCATGTACTACGCGACGCGGGCCGGCGACGTGCGCGCCGTCGATGGGGTTTCGTTCGCCGTCCAGCGGGGGGAGTCCATTGGCCTGGTGGGCGAGTCCGGTTGCGGCAAATCCTCCATCGCCATGGCCCTGCTCAAGCTGCTGCCGGTGAACGCCCGCCTCGTCAGGGGCAAGATCCTGCTCAACGGCGCCGACCTCGCGCCGCTCTCTGACGACGAGATGCGGGCGCACCGGTGGAACCACATCGCCATGGTGTTCCAGGCGGCCATGAACGCGCTCAACCCCGTCTACCGGGTCGGCGACCAGATCATCGAGGCCCTTGACGCCCACATCCGGTCAACCCCCGAGATCTCGATGGAGCGCGTGCGGGAGCTCTTCGACCTCGTGAGTCTCGATCCAAGCTTCATTCCGCGCTATCCGCACGAGTACAGCGGCGGCATGAAGCAGCGCGCCGGCATCGCCATGGCCCTGGCCTGCGAGCCGGACCTGCTGATCGCGGACGAGCCAACCACGGCGCTCGATGTCATCGTGCAGGACCGCATTCTCAAGGAGCTGCGGAAGGTCCAAGAGGCTCTGAACATGAGCCTGATCTACATCTCGCACGACATGGCCGTCATCGCCGAAGTCAGCCACGCCGTGGGCGTGATGTACGCGGGCCGGATCGTGGAGTGGGGCGAGACGGTGGAGGTCTTTCACCGCCCGATCCACCCCTATACGCAGACGCTGATGTCGGCATTTCCCAGCGTGACCGGACCCAAGCACAAGCTGGCGATGCTTTCGGGCGAGCCCCCCAACCTGCTCACGCCGCCGCCCGGATGCCGCTTCCATCCGCGCTGTCCCTATGCCACCGACGTCTGTCGCTCGGAAGAGCCGCCCACGGTGCGCTCCGGCTCCCACTGGGCCGCCTGCTGGCACCCCCTCGACGGAGCGGCCGCCTGATGGCCACCGCCGCGTCCGTCGGGACCAGGCCCTTGGTCAAAGTCGAGGACCTGCAGAAGCGCTTCCCAGTCTCCGCCGGCCTCTTCGAGCGCAGCCACAGCTTCGTCCACGCCGTGGACGGCGTCTCCTTCGAGCTGGCCCGTGGCGAAAGCTTCGGCCTGGTCGGCGAGTCCGGCTGCGGAAAGACGACCACCGGACGGCTGCTGGTCCGGCTGGCCGAGCCAAGCGACGGGCGGGTGCTCTTCGACGACGCTGTGGGCACGCCAACCGACATCACCCACCTGTCCGGGGCGGACCTCAAGGCCTTTCGACGCCGGGCGCAGATGATCTTTCAGGACCCCTACGAGTCGCTCAATCCGCGCCGCACGATCTTCGACACCGTCGCCGAGCCGCTCAAGGTCCAGGACGCCTGCGGCCCGCACGAGTGCCTGGAGCGGGTTTCGCGCATGTTGGAAATGGTGGGGCTCACGCCCGCGGCGGCCTATCTCTTCCGCTATCCCCACGAGCTGTCTGGCGGGCAGCGGCAGCGGGCCGCCATCGCCCGGGCCCTGGTCATCGAGCCGATCTTCGTCGTCGCCGACGAGCCCACCTCGATGCTGGACGTCTCGATCCGAACCGGCGTCATGCAGCTGATGCAAAGCCTCGCCGACCGCCTGGGGATCAGCTACCTCTACATCACGCACGACCTGGCCGTGGCCCGCTACATGTGCTCCCGCATCGCCGTGATGTACCTCGGCAAGATCGTGGAAATGGGCGACACCGAGGCCGTGCTCCAGCACCCCAAGCACCCCTACACCCAGGCGCTGTTGTCCGCCGTGCCGATTCCCGATCCCACCGTGACCCGCGCCCCGGTCAGAATCGCCGGCGGCGTCTCGACGCCGGTGGACCCGCCGCCCCGCTGCCGCTTCTACGACCGCTGCCCAATCGCCGACGACTTCTGCCGCGACAACGACCACCCGCCGCTCGAATCCAAAGGCTCAGGCCAACTGGCGGCTTGCTACAAGGCGTAGTGCAGCGTTTCTGACCAATATGACATCATGGTCATATTGGTGAACGGGCGGCGTCGGGATAGAGGAGGCGCAGCGTGACCAGACGGGTGAGCGTGGCGCGGGCCAAAGCCGAGCTATCGGCGCTGATGGCGGCGGTCGCCTATCAAGGCCAGCACGTCGTGATTGAACGCCGAGGCAGGCCGATGGCTGCGCTGGTGAGCGTGGACGACCTTGACCGGATCGAGGCGGAGCGGGCGACCTCAGCGCGGCCGCGGGGCGCGCTAGCCCTCGTAAGAGCCTGGGAAGACGTCGGCGATTCCGAGATCGACGCGATGATTGCCGACATCTACGCCGCGCGCGAGCAAGACACCGGACGCGAGGTGGCGCTCGACGACTGATGTACCTCCTCGACACTGACGTTCTGAGCAATCTCCTAAAGCGCTCGCCCTCGATATCTCTGATCGCAAAGCTGGCCAGCGTGCCGGCGGAGCAGCAATTCACGTCGAGCATCACGCTCGGCGAGTTGATCTACGGCGCACAACGACGGGGGACAGAAGGGGATGTCCTGCTGCGTCGAATCGAAACCCTGCTCCTGCCCGAGCTGCCGGTGCTGCCCTTCGACACCGCCGCCGCGAGGCGTTATGGCGCACTGCGAGCCGAGTTGGAGCGGTGCGGAACGCCCTTGGGCGATGCCGACCTGCGCATCGCCGCCATCGCACTCGAGCGCGGTCTGAGCGTCGTCACCGGAAACCTGCGGCACTTCCAGCGGGTCCCGGGCCTGCCCGTCGAGAATTGGCTCTAGTCGAGAGCTTCTGATTGGTGTCGGTGCCGGAGGGTCAACGGTAGACCTGGTCTCGCCCGGCCACTCGCAGCACCAGAACCCGCAGCACTTCGTCCTGGAGGTCGCAGATCACGCGGCACCGCCCGACCCGGTAGCGCCACAAGCCGCCCATCGGTCCGGTCAATGCCTTGCCGCGCCGCCGCGGATCGTCGAGAACCGCGACAAGTTCGTCCATGTACTCAACCACGCGTCGCGCCATGCGCCGATCAAGCCTGCGAAGTTCCCTCAGCGCCGTGTCGGTGTAGTCAACCGTCCAGGCCAAGGTCGGCTTTCACGTCGGCTGCCGGGTGTACTGGCTCCTGCCCCTTGCGCACGCGCTCGAGCGCATCGGCGGCCAGGTAGTAGTCCTCGAGGTCGTCGATGCCGCCTTCAATCAGCTCGCGCAAGTAATAGGCCTTCGAGCGCCCGGTTTGCGCGGCGAGGAGGCGCAGCCGCTCCTCGGTTTCGCGAGACAGGCGGATCGACGTCGCCAAAAGTGATAGCTCTGAATGCAGTGAATACAAGTATGCATAGTATCTCGGGCGGCACCAAAAGTGTGGCGAGCGCTAAGCCGCCAATGCCGCCAGCCGGATCGAAGGCCGTCTCCACGCGGCGCAAACCGCCAGCAGCGAGGTCGAATTGGAGCATTGGCGTAGGTCCGCTCAGGGCGCCGCCGCGCGGCAAGAACCCGCGCTAGGCCGCGGCGAAACCGCCGGCGGAGGAGGTGGGATTCGAACCCACGACCGAGGGGAGCACCCCCGGTAACCGCTTAGCAGGCGGCCGCACTAGACCAACTATGCGACTCCTCCAAGTTCGGACCGGGCCGGATCGGGCATCGGGCGGAGGGGGTGGGATTCGAACCCACGAGGCGGGCAAGCCGCCTAGTGGTTTTCAAGACCACCTCCTTAAGCCACTCGGACACCCCTCCAGCTTTACCGAAGTATAGCCCGGCCAGACCGCCGCGGACCCGCGTGCCGCCTGGCTATGCTGGCGTCGCCCTGATGGCGGCGCACCGCGTGGCCACACTGGCGCGAGGCGAGGGGAAATCGGCGTGTGCGGCAAGGCTTCCGTGCCCCGCGGCTGCGACGATTCGCCGGACGAGGCGCTGCTGCGCGGGGCGGCGCTGTTCAATCAGCGCGCCTTCTATGCCCAACACGAGGTCCTGGAAGACGCCTGGCGGGCCGAAACGGGAACGGTGCGCGATCTGTACCGCGGGATCTTGCAGGTCGGCGTGGGGTGCTATCACCTTTCGCGCGGGAACCATCGCGGCGCCTGCAACCTGCTGCGCTACGGCTTGGCGCGCTTGGAGCGATTCGAACCGGTGTGCCTTGGGGTGGACGTGTCAGCGCTGCGGAGGGATGCGGCGCGGGCGCTGGCGGCGCTCGAAGCACTGGGTCCGGAGCGCCTGGATGAGTTTGACGATCGATTGCTCCCGCGGGTGGCCTTCGTCGCGCCGGAGACTGCCTAAGGACCGGACGACTCCCCGGCTTTGCCGTCCGCACCGCCTCCATCCACCACGGCACGTACGATGGCGCACTGAGGGCGTCGCGCCGAGATTCAGAAACGGTTCCGGGCCGTCGGCGGCGCTGAGTCGGGAGCCATTAACAAGACGCAGGGGGACCAAATGGCGGGGGCACTGGCCATCACCGGCGCCGGACGCGGCATCGGTCGAGCGATCGCGTTGCGCATGGCCCGCGAAGGCTGGGCCGTCGCGGTGTCCGACATCAACGGCGACAGCGCCGCCGCGGTGGCGGCTGAGATCGAGCAGACCGGCCGGCGCGCGCGCGGCGACGCGCTGGACGTCACCGACCCGGACGCCGTGTCGGCCTGGGTGAATGAGGTGGACGCCGACCTGGGCGGGCTCACCGGCGCGGTCGCAAACGCCGGCATCATCACCATCCGGCCGCTGCTGGAGGTTTCGCCCGATGAGTGGCGCCAGGTAATGGCGGTCAACCTGGACGGCGCGTTCTTCTTCTGTCAGGCCGCCGGACGGGTGATGACGCCACGCGGGAAGGGAAGCATCGTCATCATCTCCTCGGCGTCGTCCCGCCGACCCTCGCTGTGGCTGGGGCCTTACAGCACCAGCAAGACCGCGCTGCACGGGCTCACGCGCAATCTGGCCCTGGAGCTGAGCGAGCATCAGGTGCGCGTCAACGCCATCAGCCCCGGCCTCGTGGATACCGACATGTGGGAGAAGATCGACCGCGAGCGAGGCGGCCGCCAGGGGCGGGCAGCCGGCGAGGTGTTCGCCGAGATGATCAAGATGGTCCCCTTGGGCCGCGCCCAGGTGCCCGAGGACGTCGCCACCATTGCCGCGTTCCTGCTGTCGGAGGAAACCGAGTACATCACCGGGCAGAACATCAGCTACGACGGCGGGTTCCAGATGCCCTAAGCGGGCTCACGCGCGCGGCCGGGGCGCACTCCCCCCGCTCCGCCGCCACGGTCCGCCTTCCCCCCACTCCCCGGATGACACCTTGGCGTCGCAAATTCGTCATTCCGGCGGAAGCCGGAATCCAGTCCGGTTGCGCCTGGCTACATGGGGTGAGGCGGTTTGCGAACCGCCCGTGCCGGAATTGGCAAGCGTCTCTAGGTGGGAATGGGCTGGAAATTGGGTGCATGTCATGAATGCAGGGAACGCCTCCAGCGCGCATGACGATGGAATAAACGGCCTATCGCATGGCCGCGAAGTCCACCAGAAAAATCCCCGGCAGCAGAAAGCCCCGTTGCTATACTCGGGTCCCAGACGACTTTTCTTCGATTCCGAAGTAATAGAGGTGCGCGCTTGACCACTACCGACGACGCGCCGGCCGCCGCCGCCGTCGCGGAGACCATGCCGCCGGACGAGATGCCGGCGCTTGAGTCCATGGAAGCCTTGTTGGAAGAGGCAACCGCGCAGCTGCCGAGCATCGGCCGCGGCGACGTCCTCGAGGGCGTCGTCGTTGGCATCGAGCCCGACGAGATCCTGGTCGACATCGGCCTCAAGGCCGAGGGCTTCGTGCCCGAGCGCGAGCAGTGGGACAACCGGCTCGAGGAGCCCCGCCCGACCTATTCGCTTGGCGAGACGGTGCTCGTGTACGTGGTGCAGCCGGAGGGCGACGGGCGCGCCATGCTCTCCTTCCGCCGCGCCGAGCAGGAAAAGGTCTGGCGCGCCACCGAGGAGCTCTTCGAAAAGGGCGAGATCATCGACGCCACGATCCTCGAATACAACAAGGGCGGCGTCCTGGTGGACGTGGGGCCGCGCGGCTTCGTGCCGCTGTCACAGCTCACCAGCCTGCGCCGCGGCGCCAGCGACGAGACCGAAGACGAGTTGGCCGCGCGGCTGGCGGAACTGGTCGGCCGCAAGATCAACGTCAAGATCATCGAGCTCGACCGTCGCCGCAATCGCCTGATCCTCTCCGAGCGCGTCGCCGAGCGCGAGGTCCGGTCCCGCCGCCGCGAGGTGCTGCTGGACGAACTGCAGGTCGGTCAAGTGCGGCAGGGCATCGTGAGCAACATCTGCAGCTTCGGCGCCTTCGTCGACCTGGGCGGCGCGGATGGCCTGGCCCACATCTCCGAGCTCTCGTGGAGCCGGGTGGAAAGCCCCGAGGAGATTCTGAAGCCGGGTCAGGAGATCGAGGTCTACGTCCTGTCCCTCGACCGCGAGGACAAGAAGATCGCCCTCAGCCTGCGCCGCGCGACCAAGGACCCGTGGCAGTCGCTGGAGTCCAAGTACGGCGTGAACGAGATCGTCGAGGGCGAGGTGACCAAGCTGGCGCCGTTCGGGGCCTTCGTGCGGCTCACCGACGGCATCGAAGGGCTGGCCCACGCCTCCGATCTCGGCGACGCGGCGCTGGACTCGATGCGCGAAGGCGACTTCGGCAAGTTCCAGATCCTGAGCATCGACGCCGGCCGGCGGCGGATCCGGTTGTCTCCCTTACCCACCGAGGTCGCCGATAGTGCGACAATGGAGGCGTAGGCCACCGCCCACGGTCGACACCGGGGCCGCTGCAGGGGATGTCAGGTGAACGACCGCCTGAATAAGTTCACCGAGCGGGCGAAGAAAGTCCTGGTCTTTGCCCAGGACGAAGCGACTCGGTTTAATCACAACTACATCGGCACCGAGCACTTGCTGCTTGGTCTGGTGCGCGAGGGCGAGGGCATCGCCGCGCAGGTGCTCACCAACCTCGGCGTCGAGCTGAACAAAGTCCGCAACGCCGTGGAGTTCATCATCGGCCGCGGCGAGCGCATGGTGGTGGGCGACATCAGCCTCACGCCCCGCGCCAAGCGGGTCATCGAGCTCTCCATCGAGGAAGCGCGGCGGCTCGGGCACAACTACATCGGCACCGAGCATCTGCTGCTTGGCCTGGTGCGCGAGGGCGAAGGCATCGCCGCCGGCGTGCTCGAGAGCCTGGGCGTGAACCTCGAGAAGGTGCGGGCCCAGGTCGTCCAACTGGTGAGCCAGAACTCCACCGAGCGCGGTCGCGGCGAAGCGAAAAAGAGCGGCTCCAAGACTCCCGTCGCCGATCAGATGGGCATCGACCTCACCGCGGCGGCGCGCGCCGGCAAGCTGGACCCGGTGATCGGGCGTCACGACGAGGTCGAGCGCGTCATCCAGATTCTCAGCCGCCGCACCAAGAACAATCCGGCGCTCATCGGCGACCCCGGCGTGGGCAAGACGGCCATCGTGGAGGGTCTGGCGCAGCGCATCGTCTCGGGCGACGTGCCCGAGTCGCTTCGCGGCCGGCGGCTGCTCACGCTCGACATGGGTGCCCTCGTCGCCGGCACCAAGTATCGCGGCGAGTTCGAAGAGCGGCTCAAGAAGGTCATCGACGAGCTCAAGTCGGCCAGCGACTGCGCCCTGTTCATCGACGAGTTGCACACCGTGGTTGGCGCGGGCGCGGCCGAAGGCGCGGTGGACGCCGCCAATATCCTCAAGCCGTCGCTGGCCCGCGGCGAGCTGCAGGTCATCGGCGCCACCACCCTCGACGAGTACCGCAAATACGTGGAGCGC
This sequence comes from Chloroflexota bacterium, assembly GCA_026708035.1. NCBI lineage: Bacteria > Bacillati > Chloroflexota > Chloroflexota bacterium. The sequence continues at coordinate 89,535 of JAPOVQ010000009.1, forward strand.
GACTCGGCGCTCGAACGCCGCTTCCAACCCGTCACCGTGCGCGAGCCGTCGATCGACGAGACCATCGCGATCCTGACCGGCGTGCGCCCGCGCTACGAAGAGCACCACCGCGTCCAGATCACCGACGACGCGGTCAAGGCCGCCGCCGAGCTGGCCGGCCGCTACGTCACCGATCGCTTCCTCCCCGACAAGGCCATCGACGTGATGGACGAGGCGGCGGCCAAAGTCAAGATTCGCCACGGCATGCCCCCGCGCGCCGTGCGCGAGTTGGAAGCGAAGCTCGAGCAGATCACCAACGACAAAGCGCGCACCATCAACGAGCAGCGCTTCGAGGACGCCAACGAGCTGCGGCAATCCGAGCAGCAGCTGCGCATCGAGTTGAACGAGGCGCGGCAATCCTGGACCTCCGAGCAGGGCGAAGGACCGCCGCACGTCGGCGAGGACGAGGTGAGCCAGGTCGTCGCCATGTGGACCGGCATTCCGGTCACCCGCATTCGCCAGGAGGAGTCCGAGCGCCTGCTGCACATGGAAGACGTGCTCGCGCGCCGCATCGTCAGCCAGCAGGAGCCGATCCACGCCGTCGCCAGCGCCGTGCGCCGCGCGCGCGCCGGGCTCAAGGACCCGCAACGGCCCATCGGGGCCTTCATGTTCCTCGGCCCGACCGGCGTCGGCAAAACGCTGCTGGCCCGCGCGCTGGCCGAGTTCATGTTCGGCAGCGAGGACGCCCTCATCCGTATCGACATGTCGGAATACATGGAGCGCCACGCGGTATCGCGTCTTGTGGGCGCGCCGCCCGGCTACGTGGGCTACGAGGAGGGCGGTCAGCTCACCGAGGCCGTCCGCCGCCGGTCCTACGCGGTGATCCTGCTCGACGAGGTCGAGAAGGCGCACCCCGAGGTGTTCAACATCCTGCTCCAGCTCATGGACGACGGGCGATTGACCGACGCCAAGGGCCGCACGGTCGACTTTCGCAACACCATCATCATCATGACCTCCAACGTCGGCGCGCAGCACATCAAGCGCGGCGCGGCGCTTGGCTTCCACTTCGACGAGGGCGAGCAAGCCGACGAGGCTCGCTACAAGAACATGCGGGCCAAGGTGCTGGGCGAGCTGCGCAAGCTCTTCCGGCCCGAGTTCCTCAACCGCGTCGACGGCACCGTGGTCTTTCACGCGCTCACCCGCGCCGACGTCGAGGCCATCGTGGATCTCGAGCTGGGCCGGGTGCGCCTGCAGTTGAGCGAGCATGAGCTGGAGTTGGAGGTCACCTCCGAGGCCAAGTCACTGCTGGCCGAGCGGGGCTACGACCCGGACTTCGGCGCCCGCCCGCTGCGACGCGTGATCCAGAATCTCATCGAGGACCCGCTGGCCGAGGAGCTGCTCCGCGGCGCCTTCGCCACCGGCTCGAAGGTAATCGTGGACCGCGCCGGCGACGAGCTCGACATCACCACCCGAGCCCCTGTCAGCGCCTAGTCGGGCCCGCGCGCCGCGATGCGCGCGCCCAAACGTTTGCGAAGCCGGTTGAATCCCCGGCGCCTCCGCTCCGTCATTCCGGCGGAAGCCGGAATCCAGTCCGGTCGAACCCGAGGGTGCGCCGAATGGCTGGGGTAGAGGCGAGCCTGAGGCCCTTGTGTAGCTTCGCCAATGGGGATTGGCCGGTGGGCCCGGTCCCCTCTCCCTGGAAGGGAGAGGGCTAGGGTGAGGGTCATTCGGAACTTGTACGCGGGGTTTCGACCAATACCGCAAAGGCCCCCCGATGGCTAAGCCACGCGCCAGCTTCATCTGCGAGGACTGCGGCGCGCGCCACCAGCAGTGGAGCGGGCAGTGCGGGGCCTGCGGCGGCTGGAACAGCATCACCGAGCACCGCCCGACGCGCGCGGCGTCTTCGGCGTCGGTCGCCGCGGTGCCGCTCGGCGCGGTCGAGGACGATGCCGCCGCGAGGCGCTCGACCGGCATGAGCGAATTCGACCGCGTGCTGGGCGGCGGTCTGGTCGACGGCGCGCTCATTCTCATCGGCGGCGACCCGGGCATCGGCAAGTCCACCCTCGTGCTGCGCGCCGCCGCCGCGTTGGGGACCGACCGGCGCCCCGTGCTCTACGTCGCGGCGGAGGAGTCGCCCCAGCAAGTCCGCATGCGGGCGCGGCGCATGGGTCTCGAGGCCAGCGCCATTCACGTCTACCCCGACACCGAGGTCGGCGGCGCGCTGGCCGAGGCCGAGCGGCTGCGCACCGGCCTGGTCGTGGTCGACTCCATTCAGACCGTGCGCGTCGAAGGCCTGGCCGCGGCCCCCGGCAGCGTCAGCCAGGTACGCGAGGCCACGGTCCAGATCATGCAGTTCGCCAAGGCGTCCCAAACCCCCGTGATGTTGGTGGGCCACGTCACCAAGGAAGGCACGGTGGCCGGGCCGCGAACCCTCGAGCACATCGTGGACACGGTGCTTTACCTCGAAGGCGACGACTTCCACGCCCAGCGCCTGCTGCGGTCGGTGAAGAACCGCTTCGGCCCGACCTTCGAGGTGGCGGTGTTCGAGATGCGCGGCGACGGCCTGCACGAGGTGCCCAATCCCTCCGCGCTTTTCCTGGCCGAGCGCGACGCCCGCGCGCCGGGCTCGGCGGTGGCCGTGCCTTTGGAGGGCACCCGGCCGCTGGTCGTCGAGATTCAAGCGCTGACGGCGCCGACGGCCTACGCCCTGCCCAAGCGCCTGGCCACGGGATTCGACCTCAACCGGCTGCACATGCTGCTGGCGGTGCTGGGCCGCCGCGCCGGTGTGCAGCTCGGCCAGCATGACGTCTACGTCAACGTGGTCGGCGGCCTGCGGCTGCGCGAGCCCGCGGTCGACCTGGCAGTGGCGGTGGCCATCGCGTCCAGCGCGCGCGACCAGGCGCCCGGACCGCAGGTCGCGGCGATCGGCGAGCTGGGTCTCTCCGGCGAGCTGCGCTCGGTGCCCTCGGCGGCGGTGCGCGTGCGCGAGGCCGAGCGACTGGGCTTCACTCGCTGCCTGGTGCCGACCGCCAGCGCCCGCAACGGCGCGACCGAGGGCCTCGGGGCCGCGAATCTCGCGGAGGCCCTCGCTCTCGCGTTGCCATGACCGCGGGCCCCGTGGACGCGGTGGTGCTGGCCGCGGGCGGCGCAACCCGCATGGGCGGCGAGGACAAGCTGCTGACGCCCCTGGGCGACGCGCCGTTGATCGTCTGGAGCCTGCGCGCCTTCGAGCAGGCGCCCGAAATCCGCCACGTGGTGGTGACCACCAGCCCGGCCAACCGCGACCGGCTCGCCGACGTGACTCGCGCGGCCCGGTTCACCAAGGTGACGCGCGTGGTGCTGGGCGGAACGTCCCGCGCCGGGTCGGTCCTCTGCGGACTTGAAGCGCTCGCGGATTTCGGCGCGGCGTTCGCCGCCATCCACGACGGCGCGCGCCCGTTCGTGACCCCCGACATCATCGCGCGCGGCGTCCAGGCGGCACGCGTGCACGGCGCGGCGGTGGCCGCCGTGCCGTCCGTCGACACCGTCAAGCTCGTCACGCCCGCGGGCCGGGTCAGCCGCACGCTGCCGCGCGAGCAGGTGTGGCTGGCCCAGACGCCCCAGATTGGTCCGCTGGACTCCCTGCTCCAGGCCCACCGGCGCAACCGCGACCGCTTGGGCGATTTCACCGACGACGTGGCGCTGCTGGAACACGAGGGCGTGCCCGTGCACGTCTTCGAGTCCGACGCCGACAACGTCAAGATCACGCGGCCCGCGGACCTGCAGGCAGCACGTGTCCGGGTCGCGTCAATGCCCGGCTATCCTGACGCCATGACCGCCCCTGACACGCAGCAGTGATGGCTGACGCCCAGCAAGCCCCGGCCCCCGCCCCGCGCCGTCGACGCCGCGACATTCGCGAGCGCATGGAAAGCGCGCGGCTGGCGTCCTGGGAGCTGCTCGAGGACCCCGATCTTGCGATCTTTACCATCGAGCGCCCCGACGGCGAGCCGTTCGCCGAATTCGAGCCCGGCCAGTACACCCAGCTCGCCTTCTGGGACCAGCCCGCGGACGACCCGCGCCCGCGCCAGTTCTCCATCGCGTCGACGCCCGCCGACCGTACGTCGCTCGAGTTCTACGTCATCCTGGTGCGCGACGCCGACGAGGACGGCAGCAACCGGCAGGGCGTCTTCACCGGCGCGCTCTGGCGCCACGCGCCCGGCGACGAAGTGCTCTATATGCCGCGTCCCGCGGGACGCTTCGTGCCCTCGCGGACCTCCCAGCACGACCTGGTGTGCGCCGCCACCGGCACGGGCCTCGCCCCGTTCGTCTCGATGGCCCGCGTCTACTGGCAGGACTATCAGCGCGACGGGCGCTCGCCGCGGCGTCTCACGGTGCTGCACGGCGTGTCCTACGCCAGCCAGCTCGGCTACCGCGCCGAGCTGGAGGAGCTGGCCTCCCATGCAGGGTTCGAGTTGCTCTACGTGCCCGTCGTCAGCCGACCCACACAGGACCCCGGGTACGAGGAGCCCATGGGCCGCGGACGTCTGAACGACGTGCTGCGAATGATCTGCGGCGAGCCCGCCATCGGCCGCGTGGAGCCTTGGCTCCCCGCCGAGGTCCACGACGAGGTGCGCGAGCGGCTCTCGGTCGCCGGCAGCGCGGCCTACCTGTGCGGCAATCCCGGCATGATCAGCGACGTGAAAGAGGTGTTCGCCGCCGAGGGCTTTCCCACCACCGGCCGCGAGTCCCAGGTCATCACGGAGGACTACTGGTAGACGACCCGGAGGCGTCAGAGCCCCTGCCCGAGGTGCGCGTGGGCCACGGCTACGACATCCATCGTCTCGCCGCCGGCCGCCCGTTGATGATCGGCGGCGTGCAGGTGCCGTCGGAGCAGGGGGCCGTGGGTCACTCCGACGCCGACGTGCTGCTGCATGCCGTCGTGGACGCGATCCTCGGCGCGCTCAAGGCCGGCGACATCGGCCGCCACTATCCGGACAGCGACCCCGCCTGGCGCGGCGCCGACAGCACGCGATTCGCCCGCGAGACGGCCGCCCGCGCCCGCGACGCCGGCTGGGAGCCCGTGAACGTGGACGCCACGGTTCTGCTGGAGCGGCCCAAGCTCGCCGGGCACGTGCCCGCCATCGAGCAAAGAGTGGCGGAGTGCCTTGATGTCGCCGCCGACCGCATAAACGTCAAGGCCGCCACGAATGAGGGCCTGGACGCCGTGGGCCAGGGTCGGGCCGTCGCCTGCCACGCCGTGGTCCTGCTGGCGCGGCGTCATCGGTAGAATTCGCCGCCGCATCGCCCACGGTCAGCCACGGTGACGCTTCACATCTCCGACACGCGCACGGGAGAGAAGCGCCCCTTCACGCCGCTCGACGAGACGGTGCGCATTTACGTCTGCGGCATGACCCCCAAGGCCCCGCCCCACGTCGGCCACGGCTTCATGTTCGTCCACATGGACGTGGTGCGCCGCTACCTGGAGTACCGCGGCTACAAGGTGCGGCACCTCCAGAACTTCACCGACATCGACGACAAGATCATCGACCGCGCGCGGGCCACGGGTCAGGATCCGCTCGAATACGCCGAGGAGCAGACGCGGGCCTATTTTGATGTGCTCGACCGCCTGCGCGTGCGCCATGCCCACGAGTACCCCACGGTTACCGGCGCCATGTCCGACATCGTGGCGGCGGTGGAGCATCTGATCGAACGCGGCGTCGCCTATGCCACCTCACAGGGCGTCTACTTCTCCGTGCCCGACTTCCCGGATTACGGCTGCCTGTCTGGACGCACCGAGGAGCTGGGCGTCGAAGCCGGCGCGCGCGTGGAGGTGGACCCGGAGAAGCGCGACCCGCGGGATTTCGCGCTGTGGAAGCTCGCCCCGGACGACGAGATCGGCTGGGACAGTCCCTGGGGACGTGGGCGCCCAGGCTGGCACATCGAGTGCTCCACCATGATCCAGACCGCGTTCGGCAACCAGATCGACATCCACGGCGGCGGTGCCGACCTGATCTTTCCGCATCACGAAAACGAGATCGCGCAATCCGAAGCCGGCAGCGGGGCGTCGCCCTTCGTGCGCCACTGGCTGCACACGGGGCTGCTGCAGACCGACGGCGAAAAGATGGCCCACTCCGCCGACAATTACACGACCCTGGCGGACGTGCTGGAAGTCGTGGAGCCGGACGTGCTGCGGCTCTTCTTCCTCTCGGTGCACTACCGCACGGCCATGGGCTTTTCGATGGAGGCCCTGCAGCCGTCCGCCGCCGCCTATGAGCGGCTGCGCGGCATCATTCGCGCGCGCGGCGGCGATTCCTCCGGCGACGCGGAGACGCTGGCCGCCGCCCAGCGTACGGCCCAGCGCGAGTTCGAAGCCGCCATGGACGACGACTTCAACGCCCCGCGCGCCATCGGCGCGCTCTTCGAGCTTGGACGGTCCATCAACCGCGCCGCGCCGAGTTCGACGCCGGCCGCCGTGGCCGAGGCGCAGGACCGCCTGCGGGCGCTGCTGGGCGTATTGGGCGTGGAAGTCTCGGAAGGCGCGGCCGACGCCGCGGACGCCGCGCCGTACATTGAGTTGCTGGTCGAGATTCGCGGCTTGGCGCGGGAGGCGCGGCAATGGGAGCTCGCCGATCGCATCCGGGATCGTCTCGCGGACCTCGACGTCGTCCTGGAAGACGGCCCCGACGGCACGATCTGGCGCCGCAAGGCGCCGACCGACCCCTAGCCGGAGCCGTCTGGGGCCGCCACCCCGTCCGCGAAGCGCTCACCGCCGGATATCGACTGACCCGCCTGATGGTCGCCCGCGGCGCCGCTGAATCCACCGCATCCCTACGCGAGCTGGCTGGCGCCGCCGGCGTGCCGGTGGCATTCGTGGACGCTGCCGAGTTGGACTCGCTCGCATTCGGCGGCAACCACCAGGGCGTCGTCGCCACCATTGACTCAACTCCGAACGCTGGACTCCGCGACCTGCTGCAACCCCAGCCGGGACGCGCCCAGCCACCGCTGATCCTGGCCGCCGACCAGGTGGAAGACGTCGGCAACCTTGGCTCCCTTGTCCGAACGCTCGAGGCCTGCGGCGGCGCCGGCGTGATCGTGCCGCAGCGGCGCAGCGCGGCGCTGACCGGTGGGCTGGCGCGAGCCTCCGCCGGAGCGAGCCTGCGCTCCACGGTCGTCTCCGTGACCAACCTCGCGCGGGCGCTCAAATCCCTGCGGTCGGACGGTATACGCGTCGTCGGACTTGACGCCGACGCCGCGACGCCGTTCGACGCGGGGGCCTACGACGCGCCATGCTGCATCGTCGTGGGCAACGAGGCGCGCGGAATGCGGCCAGGCGTGCGGGAAGCGTGCGACGCGATCGTGCGGGTGCCGCTGCGCAGCGGCATCGGCTCGCTCAACGTGGCCGCCGCCGGCGCCATCGTCCTCCACCACATCGCCCGCCAACGAACAGGGTGACCCTTGCCCAATCGTCATACCCGTGTCCGCCCCCTCTCCCCGCGGGAGAGGGTTGGGGTGAGGGGTCCCCACCGTCAGTCCCGCAAAGAGCCTGCCCCCTACGCGATTCGGGGAAGACTCGTGCCTAACCCCTCCGTCATTCCGGCGGAAGCCGGAATTCAGTCCGGTCGAACCTGGAAGCGCGCCGGATGCCTGGCGTCGGGCGGGTCCGGTCCCCTCTCCCTTGATGAGACCCTTGCGTAGCCCCTCCGTCATTCCGGCGGAAGCCGGAATCCAGTCCGGCCGAATCTGGAGGCGCGCCGGATGCCTGGCGTCGGGCGGGTCCGGTCCCCTCTCCCTTGATGAGACCCTTGCGTAGCCCCTCCGTCATTCCGGCGGAAGCCGGAATCCAGTCCGGCCGAATCTGGAGGCGCGCCGGATGCCTGGCGTCGGGCGGGTCCGGTCCCCTCTCCCTTGATGGGAGAGGGTTAGGGTGAGGGTGATTCGGGGCGTGGGCTGTCGACCATGAATGCAAGGGTCTCCGAAGGCGAGAATCCATGAGCGCCGACGTCATCAGCCTCAAGGGCATGATCTTCTTCGCCTACCACGGCGCCCGTGCCGAGGAGCGCACCTTGGGGCAACGGTTCGTCGTCGACGTGGACGTCCACGCCGACCTGCGCACCGCCGGCCAGTCCGACGGCGTGAGCGACACCGTGAACTACAGCGAGCTTTACGCCGTCGCCCAGGACGTGATGCAGGGCCCGCCGCGCAATCTGCTGGAATCGCTCGGCGAAACCATCGCCGCGCGAGTGCTGGCCGAGTTCCCCCGCGTGACGCGCGTGCGCGTGCGCATCGCCAAGCCCAGCGTCGCCATCGCCGGCTCCATCCTCGCCGAAGCCGCCGTCACCATCGACCGCGCGCGGGCGTAGGCCGCGTCAGGTCGTCGCAGACACGAAATCACCCAGAGAGGTCCGCCGACAGGGAACGAATCGCCCAAGCGACGCGTAGTATCCCGTAGAAGTGTCCGGCAGCCGACGCCGTGAGCGCGCGGGAGGCGGTTCCGTGAGAGTCCGGAGTCTGGCGCGGCGCACCTCCGTCGTTCTCCTGGTGGCGCTCGCACTCCTTCTCGCGCTCGCGGCGGCCACGTGCGATGCCCCGAGGGAGCCGCCCACGACAGCGGATGGAGCGCCGCCCACAGGCCCGGCGTCCCCGCCGACACCTTCCCGCGATCAGGCCACCGCAGCACCGACCCAGACGCCCGCAGCCACACCAACACCTACGAGCGCTGCGACGCCCACCCCCACGCCTGCCCAGGCCGAGGTGCATCGGCATTTCACACGAACGCCGACTCCCGTCCCCACGCCCACGCCTGACCGGGCCGCACTGGTTGCGCTTTACAACGCGACCGATGGACCGAACTGGTGGATCAACAGCAACTGGTTGAGCGAGGCCCCACTCGGGACGTGGCACGGCGTCACCACAGATCACCGTGGCCGGGTCACGAAGCTGGAGCTCCATGAAAACCAACTGCGCGGGACGATCCCGCCGGAGGTTGGCCGCCTCGCCAACCTAGAGGAGCTGTGGCTCACGGATAACGAGCTCGGAGGGGAGATTCCACCGGAACTGGGCCGTCTGACAAACCTGAAGCACTTGGTAGTCGAGGGTAATCAGCTACGGGGAACGATCCCGCCCGAACTGGGGAATCTCTCCAGCCTGACATGGTTGGCGCTCGGTCATAACCAATTGCGTGGTGAAATTCCGCCAGAGTTGGGCCATCTCTCCGGGCTACAACGGCTGGCGCTCGGGACGAATCAACTCAGCGGCGAGATCCCACCCACGCTCGGAAGACTTCTCACCCTCGAACAACTGTTCCTCCAGGAGAACCGCCTGACGGGGACTATCCCACCGGAATTGGGACTTCTTTCCCGGTTGACATGGCTGATGCTCAATGACAACCACTTGGGTGGGACTATCCCACCCGAGCTGAGAAGCCTCTCCAAGCTGGAAGTGCTGGTGCTGGGTGGCGGCAACCACCTCACCGGATGCATACCCGAGGAGTTTGGCGCTGCGGCTGTTGGCGATCTCGGCGCGCTTCGTCTTCCGTATTGCGATGCCAATGGCCGCACGCCACTTGCGGCAATAGGCCCAGCGCTGCCCGCGGCGCCCGCAAGCGCCCGCGCCGCTGATCGATCTGCGCTGGTTGCCCTTTACGACGCGACGGGTGGGCCGAACTGGAGGACCGCTACCGGATGGTTGAGCGGCTCCCCCGTCGGTGAATGGCACGGCGTTGTCACCGACTCCTCCGGCCGGGTCACGGAGCTGCGTCTCCATGGCAACCAATTGGCCGGCGAGATTTCGCCCGAAGTCGAGCGCCTCGACCGGCTGGAAGTGCTGGTGCTCAATGGGAACCAATTGCGCGGGTCAATCCCAGCCGAGCTCGGAAGCCTCACTCGGCTAGTCGTACTGTCCCTTTACGGAAACCAACTAGGTGGAGCGGTTCCGTCCGAACTGGGGAACCTCGCCCAGTTGAGATGGCTGGACCTGAACCAGAACCAGTTGCGCGGTGAGATTCCGCCCCAACTCGGCCGCCTCGCAAATCTGGAGAGCTTGGATCTCAGCTTAAACCAGTTGAGTGGCGAAATCCCACCCGCGTTGGGCAGCCTTTCCCGACTGGAGTGGCTGGGGCTCTGGGACAACGAGTTGCGTGGGCCAATCCCGGCTGACGTGGGAACGCTCGCCAACCTCGGAGTGCTTTGGCTTGGTGGCAATCATCTCACGGGATGCATTCCCGCAGTGCTGCGAAGTGTCCGTCACAGCGACCTTGCCGGCCTCGGGCTCCCGTTCTGCAGCGTTCGGGAAGTCCAGACCGATAGGGCCGCACTGGTGGCGCTCTACCAGGCGACCGGCGGCGAGAACTGGAAGAACAGCGCCAACTGGCTGAGCGACGCGCCGATCAGTGAATGGCACGGCGTCGCCACTGACCCCAACGGCCAAGTTTTAGCGCTGCTCCTCTATCACAACGGTCTCACGGGAATCATCCCGCCCCAACTGAGCCGCCTCACCAGTCTGGAGACCTTGGAGCTTCATCAGAACCGGATTACGGGAAGGGTCCCGCCCGAACTGAGCCGCCTCGGGAGCCTGCGGATCTTATCGCTCGGCGGCAACGAATTGCGCGGAGAGATCCCGCCCGAACTGGGCCGCCTCGCCAGCCTGTCGGGGCTTTACATCTGGGGCAACCAGCTAGTTGGCGAGATTCCGCCCGAACTTGGCAGTCTTTCCAACTTGCAGGAGCTGTCGCTAAGCGAGAACCGGCTGACGGGTCCGATCCCACCCGAGCTGGGCCGCCTCGCCGATCTGAGAATGGTGCAACTCCATGACAATCAGTTGCGCGGTGCGATCCCGTCTGAACTAGGGGCGCTCACCAAACTGGAAGAGTTGTCGCTCAGTGAGAACCACTTGAGCGGAACGATCCCGCTCGAGTTGAGTCTCCTCTCGAATCTGACCTTCCTCGGTCTCCGGAACAACCAGCTCGATGGGGTGATCCCGGCCGAGTTGGGCCGCCTCGATCAACTGGCAGAGTTGCACTTGTCGGCGAACCAGCTGCGTGGAGAAATCCCCGCCGAATTGGGCAATCTCTCCAGGTTGGAGCAGCTATGGCTTCGTGGCAACCAGCTAAGCGGGTGCATTCCCGAGCCGTTGCGAGCGGTGCGCAACTCCGACCTCGATGAGCTTGGGCTGCCATTTTGCCGCGCCAGCTGAGCCGGATCCCTTCTGAGGCGCGTGCGCATCGCCAAGCCCAGCGTCGCCATCGCCGGCTCCATCCTCGCCGAAGCCGCCGTCACCATTGAGCGAACGCGGGTGTAGACCGGGTCAAGCTGTCGCCGAAACAAAGTCGCCCCAAAGGTTCCGCGGACAGGGAACGATTCCACCGGACCGCGCGTAGTATCACGTAGGAGTGTCAGGCAGCCGAGGCCATGCGCCCCCAGGAGGCGGACCCGTAAGAGTCCTTGCTCAGGCGCGGCGCACGTCCGTGGTGTTGCTGGTTGCGCTCGCACTCGGAGCGGCCACGTGCGATGCCGCCGGCGAGGCCCCCGCGACCACGGATCCAGCGCCAACGACAGCGAGTCGCGACCCGGCCCCGACAGCCGCCCCGGTACGTGCCCAGCCCAGGGGCGCAATTCCGGACGCCTCGCCAGCACCAACTCGAATAGCCGTCACGCCCACCGCGCCCACGCCCACCGCCACGCCCTCATCCGCCGTCGCGATCGACCGAGCCGCGCTGGTCGCGTTCTACCACGCCACCGGGGGCCCGACGTGGGAGTTCAACACCAACTGGCTGAGCGACGCGCCGCTCGGCCAGTGGCACGGCGTTGTGACCGACGCGAGCGGCCGGGCCATCGAGTTGAGGCTCTTCAACAACGGGTTGCGGGGGGAGCTTCCGCCGGAAGTGGGCAACCTTGCCAAGCTGCGCGTGCTCGAGCTCCGAGCCAATCAGCTTGATGGCGAGATTCCCGCCGCACTGAGCAACCTGATCCTGTTGCAGGAGCTGTGGCTCGACAATAACCAGCTGCAGGGTGAGATCCCGCCCGAGTTGGGCAACTTTGACAACCTGCGTGTGCTCCAGCTTCAAGGAAACCAGCTGCGGGGCGAAATCCCCGCCGCGCTGGGAGACCTCCTTCAGTTGGAAGAGCTGTGGCTCGACCTCAACCAGTTGCAGGGCGAGATCCCGCCCCAGCTGGGCAACCTTGCCAACCTCCGCCAGCTGGTCCTGAGCGCCAATCAACTCAACGGACCGATCCCCCCGGACCTCGGCCGTCTTGGCCGGCTGCAGGCGTTGAGTCTTGCGAGGAACCAGTTGAGCGGAGCAATTCCCCCGGAGCTGGGCAACCTCTCCCAGCTGCGTTCATTGACTCTTGCGAGCAACCAGTTTCAGGGAACGATCCCTCCCGAACTAGGGAATCTCTCCCAACTGCAAGGGCTATGGCTCGACCACAACCAGCTGCACGGCACGTTTCGAGCCGCGCTGCTGAGCCTCACAGACTTGCGGGAATTGGACCTCAGCCATAACCAATTCAGCGGCGAGATTCCGGCCGAGTTGAGCCGCCTCGCCAACCTGGACAGGCTGGATCTGGCACACAACCAGTTCAGCGGAACGATCCCACCCGAGGTCGGCAACCTTGGCAACCTCTTCTGGCTGAGCCTGGCCGGCAATCAGCTCGGCGGGGCAATTCCGTCCGCTCTGGGCGAGCTCGCCAAGCTGCGCTCGCTGGATCTCAGCAACAACGAGCTCTCCGGCGAGTTCCCAACCGCGCTGACCCGACTCGCCACCCTGGACTGGCTGAGCCTGGCCGGCAACCAGCTCAGCGGTTCGATCCCGTCCGCTCTGGGCGAACTTCACCAACTGCACGTGTTGGACCTCACCAACAACCAGCTTGGCGGTGAGATTCCAGCCGCGCTGTCCCACCTCGCCAATCTGCGGTCACTGCTCCTGGCGGGCAACCAATTCAACGGCTCTATGCCGCTTGGGCTGGACCGCCTCCACAACCTGAAGGTGTTGAATCTCAGTGACAATCAACTGAGCGGCACGATCCCGCCGGCGTTGGGCAGTCTCGCGACGCTGGAATGGCTTGGGCTCTCGAATAACCAGTTTCGCGGGGAAATCCCGCCTGCCTTCGGACGATTCTCCAACCTGGAATCGCTATGGCTCGGCGGCAGCAACCAACTCACCGGCTGCATCCCCGAGCGGTTGCAGGATGTCGAGAACAATGACCTTGCCGAGCTTGGGCTGCCGTTCTGCGGCGGCAGTTGACGCCTCGTCCTACGGAGCCGTGCCGACACGCTCCTGCTCCCTCGGCTGGTCGGGTAAGTGCAGCAGCCCTTTGCCCGGCGACCGCGCGCCGCGGAAGCCCCGGCGTCTATCCGCGACCCAGTGCATCTGCCGGCCGTCGGCCACCCCGCCGGCGGTTGCCCCGTCGCCAGGCATTCGGCAATGCTTGCCGCGGCCCAAGCACTGATGAATTCCCAGCACACCGCCTCCGTGGGAGGCAGCGCAAGTGACCATTCGTGCCGTCGCGTTGACGCTCCTGCTTGTCGTCGCGTTCGCCGCGACGGGACGAGCGCCGACTTCGGCATCAGCCCAGACGACGGCAACTGATCGGGATGCGCTGGTCGCGCTCTACGACGCGACCGACGGGCCGAATTGGATCAACAGCACCAACTGGCTGAGCGACGCGCCACTCGGCGAATGGCACGCGGTCACCACGGACGACGCGGGGCGGGTCACGGAGCTGCGCCTGCCTGAGAACGGGTTGGACGGTGAATTCCCGCCCGCGCTCGGCAGTCTCGCCAACCTGCGCGTGGCGGACCTCAGTGGGAACCAATTGCGCGGAGCGCTGCCACGCGAGTTGGGACGCCTGGCCAGCCTGCAGCAGCTGTGGCTCAACAACAACCAGCTCAGCTGGGAGCTGCCGCCCGAGTTGGGGCGCCTGGCCAAACTGACCCTCTTGGGTCTCGGCGGCAACCAGCTGAGCGGGCCGATCCCCGCCGAGCTCGGCAACCTCTCCAATCTGAGCCAGCTATCACTCCGGGACAACCAATTGACTGGTGAGATTCCGCCCGACCTCGGACGCCTCGCGAACCTCCAAGGGCTGAGCCTATCGGCGAACCAATTGAGCGGCGGGATACCGGCGGAGCTGGGCCGCCTCACCAACCTGCGCGTCCTTCGGCTCGATGCCAACCGATTGACCGGCGCCATACCGCCCGAGCTCGGCAGCCTCTCCGAGTTGGAAACGATTGCGCTCTCGGAGAATCAGCTGAGCGGCGCGATCCCGCCCGAGCTGGGTCGCCTTGCCAACCTGCGCCGACTCTTCCTCGACCACAACCAGTTGACCAGCGCGATCCCCGCTGAATTGGGGCACTTGGAGCACCTGCGCGAGCTCCAAGTGCACCAAAACCGGCTCACCGGGTCGATCCCGCGTGAGTTGGGGCGCCTCGCCAACCTGGAAGTGCTGCAACTCGGCGGCAACGACCAATTCACCGGCTGCATCCCGGCCGAATTGGGAGATGTCGTGATCAACGATCTCGACGAGCTCGGCCTGCCGTTCTGCGCCGCCGATCCCGATGCCGCGGTGACGCCCTCAGTTGCCACGGACCGGGCCGCCCTGGTCGCGCTCTTTCGGCTCACCGATGGACCGAATTGGATCAACAACAGCGGATGGCTCAGCGAGGCATCCCTCGACAAGTGGCACGGCGTCAACACCGACGAGAGCGGCCGCGTTGTCGCCCTGTGGCTCGGTGAGAACGGCCTGCGCGGAGAGGTCCCGGCCAGGCTGGGCCGCCTCACCAACCTGGAGCGGTTGATCCTCAGCGGGAATCACCTCCGCGGTCAGATCCCGCCCCAGCTTGGCCGACTTGTCAACCTGACGTCGCTCGGACTGCGTGGAAACGAGCTCAGCGGACCCATACCACCCGAACTGGGAAACATTGCCAGCTTGGTGTGGTTGGACTTCACGAACAACGAATTGAGCGGGCAGCTCCCGGTTGAGTTGGGCCGGCTCGCCAACCTCGAGTCGCTCTGGCTGTCAGGAAACCAACTGCAGGGAGAGATCCCGCCCGAGCTCGGCAGCCTGTTCCGTCTGCAATCGCTGTATCTCAACGACAACCAACTGCAGGGCGCAATACCGCCTGAACTGGCCGGGCTCAACAACCTGGAGCAGCTGATCCTCTCCGGCAACCAATTACAGGGGCCTATACCGCCCGAGCTGGGCAATCTCTCCAATCTGCAGGCGCTGTGGCTTGCCGGAGGCAACCAGCTCACCGGCTGCATCCCCGCGTCGTTGGAAGACGTGCCGCAGAGCGATCTCGCCTGGCTTGAGCTACCGTTCTGTGGCGATGCCGATCCCGGCCCGGTCGAACCCCCAGAGGCGGATCGGCAGGCCCTCGTCGCGCTTTACCACGCCACCGACGGACCGAACTGGACCAACAGCACAAACTGGTTGAGCAACGCGCCCGTCGGCGAATGGCACAGCGTCACCACGGATGCCTCCGGTCGCGTCACCGCATTGGACCTGCCCGAGAACGGGTTGCGCGGAGAATTGCCGCCGGAGCTTGGCAATCTCTCCAATCTGCAAGCGTTGTCGCTGGCCGACAACCACCTGCGGGGCGAGATTCCCGACGCACTCGGGAACCTCGCCGACCTGCGGGAGCTAAATCTCAGCCACAATCAGTTGACCGGCAGGCTTCCTGCCGTGATTGGCAATCTCGCTCGCCTGCGCGGGTTGGATCTGAGGGGCAACCAGCTCCACGGCGAAATTCCAGCCGTCCTGGCTCGCCTCGAGAGCCTGGAGTCGCTGCGCCTGGCCGGCAACCAGTTCAGCGGCTCAATCCCGTCCGCCCTGGGCGAGCTCGCAAATCTGGGGGCGTTGGGCCTTGGCAACAACCAGCTCAGCGGCGCGCTCCCAGCGGCACTGTTCAATCTCGCCAACCTGTCCTGGCTGAGCCTATCCGGCAATCAGCTCAGCGGGCCGATCCCTCCCGAGTTCGGGGAATTGACAAAGCTGAGCGTGTTGGATCTCAGGGGCAACCAGCTCGACGGCGAGGTTCCGGCCGCGATGGCTCGTCTTGACGAGCTGTTTTGGCTGGGCCTGTCCGGCAACCAACTCAGCGGGCCGATCCCACCCGAGCTTGGCGAGCTCGCCAAGCTGGCTGAGCTGCGGCTGCACGGCAACCAGCTGAGTGGCGAGATCCCAGCCGAACTCGGGCGTCTCCTCAATCTGGAACGGTTGACGCTGCACGACAACCAGTTGCAAGGGCCGATCCCAACGGAGTTGGGCAACCTTCCCAAGCTGCAGGAGCTACGGCTGGCTGCTGGCAACCAGCTCACCGGATGCATCCCCTCCTCGTTGGCCGACGTGCCCCACAGTGACCTCGACTGGACCGGGCTGTCGTTTTGCGATCCGATCGCCGCCGACCGCGCCGCGCTGGTCGCGCTCTACCACGCCACCGATGGGCCGAACTGGGCGGGCAGCTTCAACTGGTTGACCGACGCGCCCGTGGGCGAGTGGCAGGGCGTCATCACCGACGCCGCCGGTCGCGTCACCGAACTCCGCCTGCACGAGAACGAGTTGACGGGGCCGATCCCCCCGGCGATGGGTCGCCTTGACCAGCTCGTTCTGCTATCGCTTCGGGGCAACCGATTGCGTGGGGCGATCTCGCCTGAATTGGGCCGCCTCTCGAAACTGCGAGAACTGCACCTCTGGGGGGCAACCGACTCGAGGGCCCGATCCCGCCCCAGTTCGAACACCTTGCCGATCTGGAAGTGGTGCGGCTTGGAGACAACCTGTTGCAGGGTGAGATCCCGCCTGGGCT
Organism: Chloroflexota bacterium; assembly: GCA_026708035.1. Lineage (NCBI taxonomy): Bacteria > Bacillati > Chloroflexota > Chloroflexota bacterium. Next base: position 106,290 of record JAPOVQ010000009.1, read on the forward strand.
GGGCCGCCTCGCCAAGCTGCGCGTGCTGCGGCTGGGAAGCAACGAGTTGAGTGGCGGCATCCCACCCGAGCTCGGCAACCTCTCCAACCTCACGTTCTTGGATCTCGGGGGAAACCAGCTCAGCGGGGAAATACCGCCCGAGCTTGGCCGCCTCTCGAACTTGGAATGGCTGGTGCTCGTCGGCAACCAGCTGCACGGACCGATTCCGCCCACGCTCGGCAGCCTGCACAGACTGTCCGTGCTCTGGCTCGGCGCGAACCAATTGAGTGGCGCCATACCAGCGGAATTGGGCGAGCTCTCTAGCCTGAGAACACTGTGGCTAAGTGAAAACCGGCTGAGCGGTGCGATTCCGTCCGCCCTCGGCAGCCTGACCTACTTGGAGTTTCTGTCCTTCAGTACGAACCAATTGCGTGGAGCGATTCCGCCCGAGCTGGGCAACCTCTTCCACCTGCGGTCGCTGCTGCTCGACGGCAATCAGCTAAGCGGAGCGATACCAGCCGAGTTGGGCGACCTCGTCAACCTTGAAGCGCTCGAGCTCGGCGGCGGCAACCAACTCACGGGGTGTATCCCGGCGGCGCTGCGCGACGTTCCGGAAAGCGACGTCGCCGACCTCGGGTTGCCGTTCTGTGAGGCGATCGCAACTTCTGACGACCGGGCCGTCCTGGTCGCGCTCTACCGGGCGACGGACGGGCCGAATTGGACCAACCGAACCAACTGGTTGACCGAGGCGCCGCTCCGCCTTTGGCACGGCGTCACCGCGGATCACGCCGGCCGCGTCACCGCCTTGGACCTGCCCGAGAACGGATTGCGCGGCGAATTGCCTCCCGCGCTGGGCGATCTCTCCAATATGCGAGTGCTGCGCCTCTCCCAAAACAACCTGCATGGCCGCATCCGGCCCGAACTTGGCCTCCTCGCCAATCTCCGAGAGTTGGATCTTTTCGGCAACCAGTTTCTTGGAACGATTCCGCCGGAGTTGGGGAATCTCACCGAGCTGCGAACCCTTTCCCTCAGTCGCAACCAGCTCAGTGGCGTCATCCCCGCCGAGCTGGGTCAACTCACCAAGCTGACGGATTTCTCGCTTGCAGAAAACCGCCTGAGTGGGGCGATCCCGCCGGAACTCGGCGGCTTGACAGGTCTCGTGACGCTGGCCCTCCAGAGCAACCAGCTGAGCGAAGCCATTCCACCCCACCTGGGAGGTCTCGCCAACCTGGTCTTGCTCTGGCTCGGGTCCAACCAGCTTGCCGGAAACATCCCGCCCGAGCTGGGGAATCTCTCCAAACTTGAATTGCTGGACCTCGTAAACAACCGGCTCTCTGGGGAGATTCCAGCCGAATTGGGAGGCCTCTCCCGGTTGCGTCTCCTCTCTATCGATATGAATCGCCTTACAGGACAGATTCCGTCGGAGCTTGGGCACCTAGCCAACCTGACGAGGCTTGGGCTTGGTGACAACCAACTCACCGGACAGATTCCACGCCAATTGGGTCGACTCACCAAGCTGGAGTGGCTGTCGCTTGATCAGAACCAGTTACAGGGTCCAATTCCAGCCGCGCTGGGTGGTCTCACCCAGCTAGAAACCCTGAAGCTCAGCAACAACCGGCTGCAGGGAACCATCCCGCCCCAGCTGGGCAACCTCGCCAGATTGGAATGGCTGAGTCTCGACGGGAACCAGCTGCATGGGCCTATCCCTTCCGAGTTGGGCCGCATTCCCAATCTGAGCTTCGTGCGGCTCAGCGGCGGCAACCAATTCACCGGGTGCATACCCAACGCGGTGCGCGCGATCGAAACTAACGATTTTCAAGATCTCGAGCTGTGGCCGTGTGGGATCAGCGAAAGCGCCGAGGATCGGGCCGCGCTGATCGCGTTCTACCACGCCGCCAACGGTCCAAGTTGGACCAACAGCCGCCACTGGCTCGGCGAGGCTCCCATCGGCGAATGGCACGGCGTAACCACGAGCTCCGACGGCCAGGTAACCGCCCTTCGCCTCCAAAGCAACGAGCTATCGGGCGAACTGCCGCCCGAGTTGGGCGACCTCGCGCATCTGGAGATTCTGGAGCTATCGAAGAACCAACTGCGCGGGGCCATTCCGCCCGACCTGGGCCGCCTCGCCAATCTGAGAGATCTGCGGCTCGGATCCAACCAGCTCCAGGGGCCGATCCCGCGCGAGTTGGGGCGCCTGGCCAACCTGGAGGTCCTGTGGCTGGCGCACAACCAACTGACCGGGGCGATCCCGATTCAGTTGGGGCACCTCGCCAAGCTGACCTATCTGTCGCTCCGACAGAACCTGTTGAGGGGAAGGATTCCGGCCGCATTGGGTCGACTTGACCATCTCAACGAACTGAATCTCCGTGGCGGCAACCGCTTTGGCGGATGCATCCCCGACGAGCTGCGGCTCTTGCCAAACAGCGACCTCCGCCACACCGGCCTTCTGTTCTGCGTCGAGGTCGCAATCGCCGCCGACACGGCCGCTCTCGTCGCCCTCTACCACGCCACCGATGGACCAAGGTGGACCACCAGCGCCAACTGGCTCACCGACGCGCCCCTCGGCGAATGGCACGGGGTCACCACCGACGACGCCGGCCGGGTCACGGGTGTGCGGCTCCAGCAAATCGGACTCGCGGGAAGCATCCCGCCGGAGCTGAGCCGCCTCACCAAGTTGCAGGCGCTCGAACTCAACCAGAACCAGTTGACCGGAACCATCCCGCCCGACCTCGGCCGCCTCGCCAACCTCGAAGTCTTGGATCTCAGCGACAACCAACTGCGAGGCGCGATCCCGCCGGAACTTGGCCACCTGAGCGATCAGCTGCATGGGGAACTTCTACCCGAACTCCCGGGCTTCACCAACCTCCGCGTGTTGATTCTCGGTGGCAACCACCTGCGCGGGACTATTCCGGCCACGCTGGGCGGTCTCGCCAGTCTGGAAGTGCTGGGCCTCAACGACAACCAGTTGGGCGGTCACATCCCCGCCGAGTTGGGCAACCTCACGAACCTGGGGGGGCTTTTTCTCACCGGGAACCAGCTGCATGGGGAGATTCCACCCGCACTGGGTGGTCTCGCCAACTTGGAATCGTTGTATCTCGACCTGAACCGGCTATCCGGCCCGATCCCCGCCGAGCTCGGCACCCTCACGAACCTCGGAGGCCTTTCGCTCGCCGGCAACCAACTGAGTGGATCGATCCCGGCCGATCTGGGCCGCCTCGCCAACCTGGTGCAGCTGTCGCTCTGGGACAACCAACTGGTTGGAACGATCCCAGCCGAGCTGGGCCGCCTGACAAACTTGCAAGGGCTGTATCTCGACGGGAACCGGCTGGACGGGGAGATTCCGCCCGCGTTGGGCCACCTGACCAATCTGCGAGGGCTCTATCTCGGCGGAAGCAACCAATTCACCGGGTGCGTGCCCACGGGGTTGCGCGAGGTGCCGGACAGTGATGTTGCCGAGCTTGGTCTGCCGTTTTGCGAGGCCGGCTGACCTCGCCTCGACCTAGGGAGCCCCGCCGCCGCGCCGCTCCTGCTCCCGCCGTTCGTCGAACTCGCGCAGCATCACGTTGCCCAGCGAGGGGGGCCGGCGATAGCCCGGAACATCCTTCGCCACCGACCACTCGTGCGCCTCCAGCTGGCGGGTGATGAGCTGGTCCGCCTGTTCGAGATACGCGTCGGCCTCGGTTTCACCGCGCCGGACGGCTTCGATCGGTGCTCCGGTCAGCACGTGCCAGGCCTTCGATCCAGGATTCGAGGGCGTCTGCATGTCATGCGCGGTAGCGCCGCTCCACGCGGTGCGGTCCGCGGGCGGTCGGTTGGGGTCGCGAAAGGCCGGCTCGCGCAGCACCGAGCGGCGAAACGGGACGGCGGCGTCGGTGCGCGCCAGCGCCCGCTGAGCCTCGGGCTCCAGAAAGAACTGGGCCAGCCGCCAGGCCGGCTCGAGGTCTTCGCTGGCGCCATTGACGCCAAGGCAAATCTCCACCCCTTCCGTCACCGGGGATTCGTCCGTCCACGCGGGCAGCGGCGCCACGCCCCACGGGATCGTCGGCCGCACCAGCGGCGCGAAGTCGCTGGCGTCGATGTACAACGCCACCTGACCGCCGTTAAACGGCGTCCCAAAGCGCTCCTCGATTCCAAGCTCGATCTGTGACTGGCTCCGCCAGCGCGCCATGCGTCCCAGGGTGCGCGCGTGCACGGCCGACTGCATCGTGGATCGGGTCTGATCGGGGGCAAAGAATGCGTCCGCCCCGCCAAGTCCCGCCGCCCCGGCCATCGCGGCGCGCGTCACCCATGGCACGGCGGCGAGGCCATAGCGATCCACGCGGTCTTCATCCGCCGCCGTGAGTCGTCGCGCCGCGAATTCGAACTCGGCGATCGACCACGCGTCCTCCCAGCTCGACGGCGGCTCGACCCCGGCCAGCGCCAGGTGGGCCTCGTTGTAAAACACGCCAAGGTAGGCCGCGCCGATGCTGAGGGCGGTTATCTCCCCACCCGGTCCGGTCCGCGCCTCGATCGCAGCCGGCACAAGGTCCTCCAGGTCCACGTCGCGCGCCACGAGCTCGTCCAGTGGCGCCAAATAGCCGCCGGCCGTCAGGTCGAACACGTCGTCCGCCGCCACCCGGACCACGTCCGCGTCGATGCCGTCGACCAGCCCGGCTCGCATGCCCTCGCCCGCCAGCGTGTTGTCCAGCCGCACGTCGAGATCGACCTCGGGCTGGGCCTGCTCGAAGGCCGCCAGCACCTGGCGCAGCGCGTCCTGCTCGGTCGAAGTGCCCCAGCCGGCGAAACGGACCGTCGTGCCGGCCGGGAGCGGCGTGGCTTCGGCCGCGGCGAGGGTCGTGGGCGCGGACGGCGTCGGGCTCGGCGTTGGCGTATACCGCGGCACGCTGACGAATTCGACCGGGAGCGGAGTCAACGGCGGCAGTTCCGCGTCCGCCGGACCTAGATCGCATCCCGTAATCCCGGCCGCCACGGCCAGCGGCAGGGCGCGCAAGATGGCGCGCCGCGAACAGCGGCCGGCGGCGGTGCGCGGGCGCCGAGCGCCCGGCGATGGGTATGGGTTCGCCACGTGCTGGAAGCCTCGGGGCCGCCCGACAGGCGAAGGCGCGCCGCTGCTTGAGATCAGGGACCGCCCGACGTGCGCCAAACCTAGCGCCCCGAGGCAGGATAGCAGCGGTCCCCGGCATCCCAGCCCCCGAAACACGCTCACCCTCACGCTGCGCGGCGCCCACTCGTCCTCCCAGCGCGCCGCCGACCCCGCGCGTGACGCAACGACGAAGCGTCCCCGACCGGCGATGCCCCGCCGCCTCGCCGCCGTCCGGCCCCCTCTCCCTCGATGAGAGAGGGCTGGGGTGAGGGTGATTCGGCGAGCGCTTCCCCGACCGCACGCCGAAGGCGACACACTCACTCACCACCGGGGAGCCACCGGGCCCACTGCGCTACCCTGCGGCCGCGGCCCATGACCGCCGGACGGCGGCTTCACCAGAGGCGATGACGATGTATCGCGCCGGCATCGTGGGGCTCGGCGTCGGCAAGCGGCACGCCGGCGCCTATACCGGCAGCGCCGCCACCGAGCTCGTCGCCATCGCCGACCTCGACGCCGCGCTGCTGGACGAGGTCGGCCGCGACTTCGACGTGCCGCACCGCTACACCAGCCTCGAGGCCATGCTGGAGCACGAGACGCTCGACATCGTCAGCGTCGCCACTCCCTGCCAGTTCCACGCGCCCATGGTGATCGCCGCCGCCGAGGCCCGCCCCAAGGCCATCATTTGCGAGAAGCCCATGGCGCCCGACATGGGCGGCGTCGAGGCCATGATCGCGGCCTGCGACGAGCACGGCGTCAAGCTCGTCATCAGCCACATGCGACGGCAGCTCCCGCAGTTCGCCCATGCGCGCCGTCTCATTGCCGAGGGCGCCATCGGCCGGCCCCTCGCCTGCACCGTGAGCGCGCAGGAAGGCGGTCTGCTGAACCAGGGCTCCCACGTCGTCGACCTGGTCCGATTCATGCTGGGCGATCCGGCGGTCGAGTGGGCCGTGGGCCAGGTACAGCGCGAAACCGACCGCTACGAGCGCGCCCTGCCCGTCGAGGACCTCTGCGGGGGCGTCGTCGCGTTCGAGGGCGGCACGCGCCTGGTGCTCGACGTGGACATCGGCGCCAACCCCACCATCGGCAACTGGGGCTTCGTGCTGGCGGGCGACGAGGGCGTGCTGCGCGTCAGAGCCCACCAGGCGCACGGCCGCGAGGCCTTCGACCTGCATCTGACGTCGTCCGCCCACGGTGAGATGGATCTCGCGTCGACGGAGTTCCCCGAGGTCGATCCCTGGCCCGCCCAGGTCGACAAGCTGGCCACCTGGCTCGACGGCGGCCCGGAGCACGTGCAGTCCATCGCGCGCACCAAGCCGTCGCACGAGGCCCTCATGGCCATCTACGAGTCCGCGCGCACCCGCTCACGCGTCACCCTGCCGCTCTCGACCCGCCGCTCCCCGCTCGAGGCCATGATCGAGGACGGCCAACTGACGGTTCGTTATCCGGGCGCCTACGACATCCGCCATGCCGGGCTCTACCCCCCGTTGGAGGTCTGAGCCGTGTCCGGCGCATCTACCAACGACCGACCGCTGCGCGCCGCCGTCGTCGGCGCCCGCATCGGACGCACGCACGCCGCCGGCTACGCCGCCAGCGAGCGCGCCGAACTGGTGGCGATCTGCGACGCCATCGAGTCGCGCTGCCACGCGCTGGCCGACGCGCACGACGTGGAGGCCCGCTACACCGACTTCGAGACCATGCTGCGCGAGCAACGCCCCGAGGTGCTCAGCATCGCCACGCCGCAGGCCACCCACGCCCCGCTCACGATCCTCGCCGCTAGCCGCTACAAGCCCACGGCCATCCTGTGCGAGAAGGCCATGGCCGGCAATCTGGGCGAGGCGCGCGCCATGCTGGAGACCTGCGACAGGAACGGCGTGAAGCTCGCCATCGGGCATCAGGGCCGCTGGCTGCGGGCCTTCGAGCAGGCGCGCGACGCAGTGGCCGCCGGCGACATCGGCGCCCCCGTCTTCGCCCGCGTCGGCTGCACCGTCGGCGGCATCACCAATCACCTCACCCACGCCCTCGACCGCATGCTCTTCATGCTGGGAGAGCCCGACATCGAATGGGTGCTGGGCAACGTCCAGCGTGAGACGGACCGCTGGGAGCGCGGCTGGCCCAGCGAGGAAATGGCCGCCGCGGTCGTCGGCTTGGCCGGCGGCATGCGGCTGGCGCTGGAAAGCGAGACGCCGGACGCGCCGGGTCTGGAGGCTCACACCCACCTCATCGTGGGTACCGACGGCCTGGTGATCGTCTCCCAGGACGGCCGCGGCGCCGACTACGCCGTGCGCATCGTGGGCCGCGGCGGACGTACGCGCGACATCCCCGGCGACGCCGACTACTACGACGACGCCCGCCTACGCGAAACCGATGCGCTGGCAGCCTGGGCCGCGGGCGAGGTCGACGAGCATCGCGGCGACGCCCACCTCGCCATCAAGACCCAGGAAGCCCTCATGGCCATCTACGAGTCGGCCCGCATCCGCGGCCTCGTGCGCCTGCCGCTCAAGACCATGGCCTCGCCGCTGATCCGGATGATCGAGTCCGGCGACCTGCCCGTGCGCTACCCCGGCCGCTACGACATCCGCCACCACACGGCGGCGTACCGGAGCTAGTCCGCCGCTCGCAACTCGAACGCGTGCGTGCCGGTCCGCAGCCTACGCCCGTCGTCTGGCGCGAACGGCCGAGCGCGCTGCCAGAGCGGCCAGCACCACAGCGGCAGCCGCCGCCCCGCCCACGACGACCACGACGACCGGCCCGACGCCTGTCGTCTGGCTGCGGGCGCTGAGCGTGCGCGCCTCCGTGTCTAGGAAATCGAGTTCCCACACCAGTGCGCCGTTCTCGATTCGATCGGCGTTGTGCTCCGTAATCTCACCGGGCAACGAGACGCGCACCCGGAATTCGGCGGTATTGACGATCGCGGCCGTCATGCCGGCGGCGAAGTCTCCGTTCTCGCCGGCCAGTTCCTCACCCAGCGGCGGGAGGTCCATCGTGAAGCGCCAGCCGTCGCTCTCGCGCACGAACCCGAAGTCAGCGGCATCGGTCAGGTCGTCTGCACTGCCCAGCGACTCCGCGGCCAGCTCCATGTCGGCAACAGGCACGCGCATGCGCTGCCCGACGAATCCGTCCTCGCGGTACGCATCGACGACCGCGCCCGGCGGCAGGTCGTCGACATCCCCGAGCATGTCTTCCGGGGATTCGTCAGCAGCCGCGAGCAAGGATTCGTCGACCGCCACCACCATGTCGACCACTCCGGAGCCGTCCTCCTCCACGGTGAAGCTCAACTCGACGCGGATGCAGCCTGTGAGGGCGAACGTGCACACCGCCATCAGCAGCGCGACCGGGAGTAGTCGCCCGAAGTGCCGTGCGGTCACGCCGGCGTGTTCCCCATCGCTCGCAACTCGAACGCGTGCGTCCCAGTGCGCACGGTCGTCCGCAGATCGGTCTCGGTGACCACGAAGCCGGCGGCGGCCACGGCCTCCGCATCGTCCAGCGCAGTTTCGACCCCCCGGTAAGCCAGCGTCTCGCGTCGATCGCCGGCGCGCTCGAGCACGATTTCGGCTTCAATCCCCCGTGGCACGTCGACCTCGAACGCCTGCCCGTCCGCCGCGCGCCGCCAGCGCACGCCGATGTCGCCGTGGGGCGTAGGGAACGCGCCTTCCACCCGCGGCAGTGATCCGGGCCGCGGGGCGATTCGACACGTTGTGAATCCCGGCCCCGTCGGCGCGACCCCCAGCACCCGCGTCGAAAGCACGTAGCCCACCAGGATGCCGCCGGTGTGCGCCAGGCTGCGCGTCGACATCGGCCGCACGAGGTTCTCGTCGTGGCGCTGGTCGTAGTCCGAATCCTCGACGATGCGGTGGCCGCCGGTGAACGGGTCCCACAGCTCCCAGATCATGGGGTTGTCGGTGGACTCCAGCATGGGTCGATACCGCCTCTTGATGAGTTCGAGCCCCTCGTCGATCAGCCCCGCGCCCAAAATCGCGTCGGCCACGTAGCCGAAGAACAGCGGCGTGGCCTGCACCAGGTCGTCGTATTGCTCCACGATCGCGCGCGCCACCGCCTCCACTCGCTCCGGCGGCGCGATGCCGTAGAGGATGGCGTAGGCATTGGAGATGTCGCTGTAGACGCCGTCCGGACCCGTGGCCCGGTCGCTGTCCCAAAACAACCCGCGATCCTCGTCCCAGAACCGGCGGCGCAACGTCTCGCGCACGTCGGCGGCGATCCGTCGCCAGCGATCGGCGTCGCGCGGCACGCCCACTCGATTGGCCAGCCAGGCGGCGTCCTCCAACCCGCCCACGTACAGCGCGTTGGTGATGAAGCTGGCGCCGCGCAGGTCGTTGGCCGTCCAGTCCAGCGTGTTTTGCAGCGGCACGTTGCGCAACAGGCCGTCGGCGTCGCGGTGCGGCTCGTACCAGTCGATCTGGGGCGGCACGCTGCGGTACAGCTCCTCCAGCACCCAGCGCCGCCCGGTGTGCAGGTAGTGCTCCCGCACGCGCATGCTCCACTGGAACAGGAAGTTGGCCACCACGTAGCGCTGCGGGTTCTCCGGCGGATAGACCATCTGCAGCATCCCGTCGCCGCGATTGCTCAGCGGCACCAGCCGCATGAAGCGGTCGGTGAGCGTCAGATCGCCGTAGGCCGCGAAGCACATGTGCATCACGTGGCTGCCGTCGCCGGTGTTGAAGATCGCCCGCTCGCGGAAACCTTCGTGCACCAGCGTGTCCTCGAAGTTGAGGTAGGCCGTATCGGCGCAGGCGGTCCACAGCGCGCCGAGCAGCGGGTCGGCGCACTCGAATGCGCCGCGCCGCTCCGCCGGATACACGTATTCGTCCACCGAGACCGACTCGATGTGCACCGGGTGGTAGTTGCTGCGCACGCACAGGTGCAGATAGCGGAACTGCTTGTATTCCGCCGGCTCCCACACCTGCCGCCCCTCGCGGGCCAGGTAGCGGTCGCCGTAGGGCGCGCCGGGCGGGATGCGGTTGTCGATGATCTGCTGCCCGTAGGTCATGTCCACGATGGCCCCGGCGGACGCCGTCAGCCGCACGCGGGGGAACCCGAAGAGCTGTCGCCCGAAGTCCAGCACTATGAACGGCGACCGGATGCCGTGTCCGCGCGCGAACACGCCCCGCATCTCTGTCACGCCGTCCGGCCCCATCAGGGCGTCGGCGTTCTCGATGACCGCGTGCTCCAGCGGAAAGTGCACCTCCTGCACCAGGCGGTCGGGAAGGTCGCGGACGGCCCCGCGGCTCTCCTCGATCACCTCGCCCGTGGCCGCCGCGCGCGCCGGAAACACCTCACGCTCGTCCAGCAGCGCCGTTTCCCGGGCCTCCAGCAGCACCCAGTCGTAGTCGCGGGCCGGGACTTCCCACGCCGCGTCCCAGTCGCCGTCGTCGAACTCCGGCTGCATCCAGTCGGGCGGGTCGGCGGCCGCGTCATAGACCTCAGGCGGACCCACCAGCGAGTGGATGACCTTGATCGTCCGGTCCCAGGCCCTCGCCGGACGCACCCGCCAGGCAGCGTCGGTGCCTAACGTCGCGGTCGAGCCGTCCTCGTTTTCGGTTTCCAGCTGCGCCCAAAGGCCCGCGCGCTCGCCCACGCCATAGGCGTTGCCGCTCCAGCTCGCCCAACCGTCACCTTCGCGAGGCGTGGCGTAGTGATAGGCCCGCACGGCGATGGTGTTGGCGCCGGACCGCAGGTGCGCCGCGACATCGTGGATGTCATAGCTCTTGCGGCGCGGGTCGCTGCGCGCTGGGCCGCGAGCGATGTACGTCCCGTTGACCCAAAGCGCATAGCGGTCCGACGCGGTGATGCGCAGCCGCGCCATCGCGGGCGCCTCCGCGAGGTCGAACGAGCGCCGCGCGTAGAGGAAGAAGTGAAACGGCTTGCGCTCGCCCTCGACCCAGATCCAGCGCCCGGTCCACTGCCGCACCGAGCGCAATTCCGGCGGCGTCTCTGGATGCATCGGTTCCTCTCGTCCGCCGCGCTATCGCGAACGAGTATGCGCAGGCGCCAACTTCACGTCGAGTGTCAGCCCCCGGATTTCGATGGCTCCGCCGGCAGCACCTCGTAGATCACACCCCAGCGCGGCTCCACGGTGTAGGCGGCCTCGTATTCCGGCGTCGAGCGCTGGATATAGAGGCGCCGACCGCTCGCCAGGATGTCGGCCGCCTGCTCAAAGCCCATCGTGTAGTAGTCCGCCGTTCGGATGCGAATGCCTCGGTGGCCCTCGCGGAAAGCCGCGTAGCGGGCATACCAGGACGAGGTCCAGTTCGTCAGATAGATGCTGTCGGGCGCCATCTCCCGCATGATGCCGATGCCGATCATCGCCTGCTCCGCGGCGTCCTCACGCAGCTGCACGATGTTGTCGCGCGCCGTTCCGGTGAACTGCTGCTGCACCCGCAGGCCGGCGGCAACCACCACCACCACTCCGGCCGCCAGCACGGCATACCGCGCCCACGACGGCGCGAAACGTCGCACCGTGGGTTCAGCCCGTCGCAGCAGCCAGCCGACGGCCACCGCGAGACATACCGCCAGCAGGACATAGACAACCGCGAAGTACCGGGCGCTGTCAAAGAACGGGTACGAGGCCAAGATGAACCAGACCGTCGTCAGGCCGGTCCAGGCAATCCAGCCGGCCAAGCGCGCGCGCTGTCGGGCCAGCACCGCCCACCCCACCGCCGCCAGCGCCAGCCACCCCCAACCCAGCTCGCGCATCATGTCGTTCGCCAGCAGAGGCCAATTCTCCAGGAAGGTCACGAACCCGCCGCCGATGGGGGTGTTCACCGCCTCAGCCTCGCCCAAAAGCTTGAGCGGCTGGTCAAAAACCAAGCGAAAGAAATCCTCGACCGAGAGGCGCTCGATGTTTCTGGGATACCTCATGGGAATTGGCACGAACAATGCCCGCAACACGTAGAGCCACGGGAGCAAACCAACGGCCACGGCGCCCGCAACCGTCGCCAGCGACCGGGGACGGGCGATGCCGGGAAAGCGCCGGCTGGCGACGAATGCGACCGTGGCAGGCAGCATGAAAACGCTGACGCCGTGATTGGTGAACGACAGTCCCGTCACGAATCCCACGGCGGCCAGACGCATCACCGACGGCCGATCGTCGTACGCGATCAGCGCGCCGATGAGCAGGACCACGATCAGCGTCTGCAGGCTCATCGTCCCCGCCTGTGTCGCCTGCGCCCAGACGCTGTGGCCGGTCGTAAAGACGACCGTGGCCAGCAGGCCAGCCAGCCGTGAGCGAGTGAGAACCGCCGTCGCCACGAACAGCCCCACGCCCGCGGCGATGGCGTAAAGCGCATTGACGACGTTGGCCACGTGGGCCGGCTCGGCAAACCGTACGACCCGGATTGCGGCATTGATGCTGCCCGTCAGCAGCGGATAGCCGGGTGGGTGCGGGATGCCGCCGATATAGCCAAACGTCTGGAATTGGCCCCAGTCACCCCCGGCCACATTGGTGACGGCGCTGAGTCCATAGAACGCCGTCAGCACGCCGCCAAGGAGCACCGACGGAACGAATAGGGGCGATCGCAGCACGCGCCGAGACACCGGCATTTCCACTGGCGACCGAGCGCCCAGAGAATGCCATACGCCCCAACGCCGCCCGCTCGGGCGTCAGCCGCCGAGTCTGGCGCCCGCATCGCGGCCCGCCGGTGCTAGCATCCGGCCCGATGCCCCGGGTCGCCACCGAGTCGCCGCCGATGCCGGGCGCCTGGCTCAAGCGCGCCGGCCAGACGCTCGCTGGTGCCGTGCTGCTTGCCGCGATGGCACTCGTCGGCGCGCCGACAGCGGGCGCGGTCGATCTGCCCGCGCACCTTCGCGTCGAGCCCGTGGTGGCCGAGGCCAACTTTCCCGTCGCGCTGGCTTGGACCCCCGACGGCCGCCTGCTCTACACCGAAAAGTCCGGCAGCCTGCGCGTGGTGGAGCACGGGCAGCTGCGCGACGAGCCGTTCGCCGTGTTCGAGGTCGATGACCTCTTCGAGCGCGGTTTGCTCGGCGTCGCCGTGGACCCGGACTTTGCCGCCAACGGCTACGTCTACGTCTACTACACGCGTGCCGACACCGCCGGGCATCGCGTCGTGCGGCTGCGCGAGGTCGACGGGCGCGGCGTCGAACCCACGATCCTGCTGGACGAGCCCAACCCCACCGGCGCCGCCTTCCACAACGGCGGCAACCTGCACTTCGGCCCGGACGGCTACCTGTACGTCACGCTTGGCGAGAATCACGACTCCGGCCTGGCGCAGCGGCTCGACACGCCGCTCGGAAAAATCCTGCGAATCGACAAGGCGGATGGGAGCGCGCCGCCCGACAATCCCTTCTACGACGATGGCGACCCGGCGTCGGGCAACGACGACCGCATCTGGGCGCTGGGCCTGCGCAACAGCTTCGACTTCACCTTCCATCCGGACACCGGCGAGATGTTCGCCACCGAAAACGGTCCCCACTGCGACGACGAGGTCAACCGCATCGAGCGCGGGGACAACCTCGGCTGGCGGCCCGAGTTCACCTGCGACGACCCCCACGTCGGGTTCACGGCCCCCCTGTGGCGCCTCAGCGACACCATCGCGCCCACCGGCATCGCATTCCATCGCGGCAGCCTGTTCATGTGCGCCTGGAATACCGGCGAGCTCATGCGACTCGAAGCGACCGACCCCACCTATCGCGAGTTGACCGCAATCGAGTCATGGGAAGGCGTCCCCTGTCAGGTCGACATCGCGCCCGGTCCCGACGGTGCGCTCTACGTGACCGACGCCGGCTCGATCAGCCGTGTCGTAGCCGCCGCCGACTTTGCCGTGGATGGCGGGCGCTTCTACACCCAGGCCGGCAGCGGGCGTGGCGGGTTCGCCATCGTCGACGACGCCGACGCCGCCTTTTGGACCGCGTATCAAGACTTCGGTGGCGTCGAGGCGCTGGGCTATCCCGCCTCCCACCGGTTCGAGCTCAATGGATTCCTCTATCAGGCCACGCAGGCCAGCCTCTTGCAGCGCCATCCGGTGACGGGCGAGGTGCGGCTGGCCAACGTGTTCGACATGCTGAGCGCCGCGGGATTCGACGCTTGGCTCGACGCCTTCCGACAGATTCCGCTCAGCCGCGAATGGGAGGGGGACCGGGGGCTGGCATGGTCCGCCATCGTGGCGCGGCATCTGGCGATCCTGGATCCCTACCCCCCGCTCCTGGCGCGCTTCCGCGCCGTGCCGGACTGGATCAATCGCTACGGCCTGCCCATGGGCGTGCACGAGCTGGACTCGGTCGTGGTGGTGCGCGGCCAGCGCGCCGCGTTCCAGCTCTGGAAGGTGGACGTGCCGTGGGCTGACCTGGGCACGGTCACCATCGTGCTTGCCGGCGATCTGGCCAAGGAAGTCGAGCTGGTGCCCGCCGAAGCGCAGGCGCCCAAACCTGTCCCGTTTGGGGGATAATCCGGCAACGGGCACCCGTGGAGATCGCGATGTCACGTGAAGCGATCGCAGCGAAGCTCGACCGGGCCATGGCCGAATTTCGCGCCGGAACGTTGCAGGAGTCCACACTCGCCGCAATTCGGGATGAGCTGGCGGCCGGCGACAGGGCGCGGCAGGACCTGCTCTACCTGCAAGCCTCCGGCACCGACCTGAATTCCGAGGTGATCGGCATGCGCATCGTCCTCGACGGCGAGGTGTCCGACGGCCCCGACGATCCCGACGACTGGCCCTATCAGACGGTTTTGCAAGCCGTTCGCGACGGCTGGCGCATCATCGACTTTCCCAATCTGGCCCTGCTGCTCGACGAGTCGCGCACCTATGCCTACGGCGCCGAGTTCGTCCTCGAAAAGATCCGGAGAGCCTGATGGACACCTCGCACATTCAGCCGACGTTGACCGATTCCGAAGTCCTCGACTTCTGCAAGAACGGCTATCTCCTGCTCGACGGCGTGGTGCCGGACGAGGTCAATCGCCGCGCCGTGGACTTCCTCGACGACGACACCTACTTCGAGCCCACGGCCATTCTGGCCGAGGACTGGTTCATGGAACACGTGATCCTCAACCCGGCCGCTGCCGGCGCCATCCGCACGCTGCTGGGGGCGGGGTTCACCACGCCCGTGCTCATGAGCAACCACCGCGTCCACATGCCCCGGGAAGCGCAGCACTGGCACCGTGACGGCCAATCGCGCTACGGACCCTCGCTGCACTACCTCCAGGTCTTCTACTACCCCGAGGCCTGCACGCCCGAGATGGGCCCGACCGAGGTGATCCCGGGCTCTCACTACCTGTTCCAGCACGCCAGCTTCATGGGCCACTACGGCGGCATGCGGCACAGCGTCAAGACCGCCGCCTCCGCCGGCTCAATCTTTCTCACCGTCTACTCGATCTGGCATCGCCGGTCCGCGTCGACGGCGCAAGGCGTTCGCAATCTCCTCAAGTACAACTACTGGCGCACCGCGCCGCCGGTCCGCGACTGGATCATCGAGCCGGACTTCGACTTCCAGATGGCCGACTACACCTTCCCGATCACCACCCCTCGCCAGCAGTTTCAGGAATGCCTCGACGCGGCGGAGATGTTCTTCTGGCTCTGCGGCAAATCGGATGAGTACCGCACCATGGGCGGCCAGGGCTGGCCCCTGCCCGGCAACCGCAACGCCCCGTCGGCCGGCTTCCCCGGCGACCCCACCGCCGTCACCTACTGAGGTGACCCGGCAGCTCTACGCGTCCGTCGGCTCGCCTATTCCCGGATGGGTGTGGCGTTTCCGAGCTACGACAACGGCCGTCCGGTTCCCTCTCCCTTGACGGAGAGACGCCTCCAAGGCACATCGGCGGCGGTCCGGTCCCCTCTCCCTTGACGGGAGAGGGTTAGGGTGAGGGTGAAAGACCCGGTCAAGTTGCGGCTTTGCCAGCCCGTTCGTCGACCCCTCCCGCTGCTTTAGCCCCCCACCAGCCCGTCCGCCTCCAGGTCGCGCACGCTGGCGTCGAAGGCCTCAATCGTCTGGTCGATGTCCGCGTCCGAATGCGCCGTCGACAGCAGGCCGCCGCTGGTCATGATGTGCACCCCGTGGCTGTGCAGCGCGCGTCGCAGGGCCGCGCCGTCGTCGCCGGACATGCCGCTGCGCGAGGGCGTCCCGTTCATGGCCACGTGAAAGTAGGACGACTCGCCGTAGGCGATGGCGCCCAGGTCGTGCCGGTCGAACACGTCCTGAATCCCGCGCCGTAGGCGATCCGTGGCGGCGTCGATCTGCGCGTGTACGGCGCCGTCGGCAATGTGCCGCAGCACGGCCACGCCCGTGGCGGCCGACAGCGGGTTGCCGTTGAACGTGCCCGGATGCGCCATGCGCTGACCGCGGTCCCAGCGCGGATCGCCGCGCAACTCCAGCCGCTGCAGGATGTCGGCGCGACCACCCACGCACCCGCCCGGCAGCCCGCCCGCCAGGACCTTCGCCATCGTCGTCAGGTCCGGCGTCACGTCGTGCAGCGCCTGATAGCCGCCCGGCGACAGCCGGAACCCCGTGACGACCTCGTCCAAGATGAACACCGTGCCGTGCTCGCGGCACAGACCCGGCAGGGCCTTGACGAATGCCGGGGCGAGGGGCACCGCGCCCCAACCGGCGCCCGTGGGCTCCACGATCAACCCCGCCACGTCGCCCTTGGCCAGCTCTTCCCGCACGCGGTCCAGGTCGGTTGGAATGCCCGTCACCGTGTCCTGCACGGCTTGGGGAATGCCCGCCGACATCGGCACCTCCAGGGGGTCGGACTGCGCCACGTGCGCGAAGTCGTGCCAGCCGTGGAAGTGGTAGTGGAATTTCACGATGCGCTCGCGCCCGGTGTGCGCCCGCGCCAGCCGCATGGCCATCAGCGTGGCCTCGGTGCCCGAGCCGGTGAAGCGCACACGCTCCACGCTCGGCATCAGTTCGCAGATTTGCTCGGCCCACGCAGTCTCGATCTCGTGGCTGGCGCCGTAGTGGGTGCCGCGGCTCAGCTGCGCAATGGCGGCCTGGGTGGGGATGGGATGCGCGTGGCCCAGGATCAGCGCGCCGTGCCCCATGGTGTAGTCGATGTACTCGTTGCCGTCGACGTCCCACTTCCGGGAGCCCTCGGCGCGGTCGACCATCACCGGGAACGGCGAGTGCACGCGCACGTCGTGGGTCACACCGCCGGCGATCACCCGGCGAGCACGGGCGTAAAGCTCCTGCGATCCCGGATTCCCGTCCACGAACACCTGATCGATGCGGCCGCCCGTCGCCTGCGTCGCCACGACTGCCCCCTCGCTAACCACCGCCACAAACTGCTGTAGGCGTGCCAGCATGGGCGCGCCGCGTGCTGGTGTCAACGCGCCCCTGACGGGTCACGACCTACCGTCATTCCGGCGAAAGCCGGAATCCAGTCTTCACTCGCTCGCGGCCCGGCTCGGCCGCGCCGTACCCTTGAGCGTTGGCGAGTGGGGAGGCCACGCGGATGCTCTTCGTTTTCCTCGGCGCGCGTGAGCCCCGCATCCACGACGAGGCGCGCATCGCGCTCGGCCTCAGCGACACGGACGGCGACCTTTCGCTCACCCGCCTAGACGGCGCCGAAACGTCGCTCGTGGACGTGGCCCAGGCCTGCGGCGCGATCGACATGTTCGGCGGCCGACGCAAAGTGCTGCTGACCAACGCCCAGGCGCTGGCTACCAGCGACAAGAAGGTCCTGCCCTGGCTGGCCGAGTTTGCCGGCGTGGGCTCCGCCGCGCCGTGCGATCTCGCGGCGTTGGCCTATCTGGACTTGGGGGATCGCCGCAGCCGCTCGCGTGTCAATGCATTCTCCAAGCTCGAAGATGCGGGCGCCCAGGTGCGGCAGGTGCGGCCGTTGGATGAGCGCCGGGCGGCGCAGTTCGCGCGGCGGCTGGCCCAGCGCCAGGGCGTGCGTCTCGATGACGCGGCCGCCGAGCGCCTGGTCGAAATCGTCACGCCCGACGCCGGACTGCTGGCCCGCGAGGTTGACAAGCTGGCCGCCTACGCCGGCTTCACCGGCGCGCTGACCGTGGACGACGTCGACGCGGCCTCGGCCACCATCGGCGAGCACCGGCGCTGGGACTACATCAACGCCGTCTCGGCGCAGCAGCCGCGCCGGGCGCTGGGCGTGCTCCACGATCTCTTGGGGCTGCGGGCGCCCAAGCAGATGATCCTGGCCGACATCGGCACCGCCATGCGGCGGCTGGCCACGGCCAAGGCCGTCAACGATGCAGGGGGCGATACCAAGGAAGTCGCGCGCCGCGCGGGCGTGCCGCCGTTTCGGGCGCGTGAGCTGCACGCGCAGGCTCGGCGCACATCGCCGCGACTGCTGGAGCGCATGTACGGCGAGGTGGTGCGCACGGATCGTGCGCTCAAATCGACGGGCAGCGAGGAAGACGCGCTGCTCGAAATCCTGACCGCCCGACTGGCAACCCCGCCGGGTCGGCGCTAGGCGGCTTCCTCCGCCGCGCGCTGG
Organism: Chloroflexota bacterium; assembly: GCA_026708035.1. Taxonomy (NCBI): domain Bacteria; kingdom Bacillati; phylum Chloroflexota; species Chloroflexota bacterium. The sequence goes on from JAPOVQ010000009.1 coordinate 124,778, forward strand.
CGCTTCACCAGGCGTCCGAGCCGCCGCGCCGCCGCGTTGCGCGGAATGATCCCGCGCCGCGCCGCGCTGTCCAGCGCCGCCTGTGCGGCCCGCACGGCCTCCCCGGCCGTCGCGTCGCCTGCGTCGATGGCCGTTCGCGCGCGCCGAACCAGCCGCCGCACCGTCGAGCGCACGCTCGCGTTGCGCGTGCGCTTGAATTGCTCGCGCCGCACGTTCTTCGCGCGCGCGTTCTGACGTTTCAGTTCTTTGGGTGAGGGCATGGCCCAACCTGGCGATACAAAAGACAAGGCAGGCAACGGTCGCCTGCCGCTCTAATATACCAACGGACTCGGCCCTCCGGCCGCACGGGCTACGGTCCGGCCCACTCTCCCTCAACGGCAAAGCTGTTTCCGCAGCGCGTGGGCCGCGGTCCGGCCCCCTCTCCCTCGATGGGAGAGGGCTGGGGTGAGGGTGATTCGGGCCACGCTACCTCGGCGTGCCCTGCCAAAGATGCAAACTTACTCACCGGTCATCGGTCCCGAGAACCTCTGTGCAGCCCACCGTCGCGCTTATCGGTCGCCCGGATAGCGGCATCGATCAAGTGTTCAACGCCGCCGTCGGATCGCAGGTCGTTGAGTCCCGCGACCGGATGCCGCGACGCATCGGCGCCCTGGGGCTGCCCGATCGCCGATTGACGCGCCTGGCCGAAGTCATGGGATCCCGGTCCGAGGTTCAGGCCCAGCTCACCCTGTGGCACTTTCCCGGACACGGGCTGGGGCTTGGCGCCGATGTCAACCCCGCCTGGCTGGGCGAGCTGCGAACCGCCGACATCCTCGGGTTCGTCATTCGCCCCGAAGCGGGGGCCGACGTGCAGGCCACCCTGCGCAGCAATACCGATGGTCTGGCAACCGCCGACGCCCGCGGCTTCGCCGGACACCCAGCGACAGGGGCCGACGTGGAGTTCGCCCTGCGCAGCAGCGCCGACGACCTGGCGGCCGAGCTCGCGCTGTGGGATCTCGAAGTTCTCGAAGGAGCAATCGCGCGGGCCCACGAACGCGCCACCAAAGGTCCGCGCGTGGAGCGGCGCGAGGCGCAACACGCCCTCGAGCTGCTCAGCCGCGCGCGCGAGCAGCTCTCGGACTCCGCCGTACTCGACACCTCGGCGCTCACGCCCGACGACCAGCGCGCGCTGCGCGGCTTTGGGCTCTTTGCCGCCAAGCCCCGCGCGGTGCTTGCCAACGTTGACGACCCCGACGCGCCCGCCGCGGCCCGCGCGACTGAAAGTCTCTCCGCCTTCGCTGTCGTCGCCGGAGAAACCGAGGCCGAGATCTGGTCGCTGGAGCCGGACGACGCCCAGGCCTTCCGGGACGATCTGGGCCTTCCCGGCACCGCCGCCGACCGCGTCGGCGCCGCCGTCATGCAGGCAGCGGGCCTGCACGTCTTCTATACCGCCAACCGCGCCGCCGCCACCGCCTGGCTATTGCCGGTCGGCGGCACGGCCCTCGAGGCCGCGGCGACGATTCACAGCGACTTTGCCCAGCGATTCATCGGCGCTGACGTCGCGCCGTGCGACGAGGTCATTTCCGCCGACGGTCTCGCGCCGCTGCGCGCCGCCGGCCGTCTCCAGCGCGTCGGGCGCGACCACGTGCTCGCCGACCGCGACGTCCTCCAGATCCACTTCAGCCGCTGACGCCGGCAATTGCGCTCGTTTGGTCCCTTCTCCCCTGGCCGGAGGAGGTGAGGATGAGGGGGAATCTGCGGCGGACGTCACCCTCACCCTTCGAGGGAGAGGGGATTTACGACACGTCGGAAACAGCGTGGGAAGCCCAGGCGTTTGCGATCACTGACTCCGTGTGCGCCGGCTGCACGGTTCCCACGATCTCCTGCAGCGAGTCCAAGGCGTGATCGCGGGCGTATGCGGCCAAGCCGTCGGTGATGGTCTCCGCCGTGCGCGGTTCACGAAACGTCGCCGTGCCCACCTGCACCGCCGCCGCCCCGGCCAGCAGGAATTGCAGCGCGTCCTCCGTCGAGGCGATCCCGCCGATGCCCACGATCGGCACGTCCACGACCTGACGCGCCTCATACACGAAGCGCAGCGCCACCGGGCGAATCGCCGGCCCCGAGACGCCGCCGCTGCCGGCGCCCAGGAACGCTCGCCGTCGCTCCACGTCGACCACCAGTCCCACGATCGTGTTGATGAGCGAAATGGCGTGGGCGCCCGCGTCCTCCACCGCTCGCGCGATGGGCCGGATGTCGCCGACGTTGGGCGACAGTTTCGCGATCACCGGCAGCTCCGTGCCCGCGAGCACCGCCGCCACCGTCGCCGCCGCGGCCTCGGGCGTCGCCGAGAAGTCCAGCCCGCCGGACACGTTGGGGCACGACAGGTTCGCCTCGATGGCGCAGACGTTGGGCAAGCCGTCGAAGGCCCCCGCCAGGGCGGTCCAGCTCTCGGCGTCGTGCGCCGACACGCTCACCACCACCGGGCACGGCAGCTCGGGCCAGATCGGCGCCTTCTCGCGCAGGACCCCCGCGACGCCGGGATTCGGCAAGCCGATGGAATTGAGCATGCCGGCGGGCGTCTCCACCGTGCGGGGCGTCGGGTTGCCCTCGCGCGCCTCCGGCGTGACCGTCTTGGTGACGATGGCGCCAAGACGGCCCAGGTCGACCAGATCGCGGTACTCGTCCCCGAATCCAAAGGTGCCCGAGGCCGTCAGCACCGGGGAGCGCAACACCAGACCGTCGCGATGGGACGGCGCGAGATTCACCGTCAGCGCGGGCGCGATCCCAGCCAGGGCCTTCCACACATCGAAAACGTCAACCACGCGACGCTAGCACACGCGTCTCGCGAATCAACTCAATTCGTTGTAGGGGCAGCCCTTGTGGCTGCCCTTTGGATACGCAACGAACAATGTCCGGCATTCCCGCGAAGGCGGGTATTCAGACTCCACTCGCTCGTAGTCAGTCCGAACGGACCGGCGGCGGCATGCAGGCCCCTCGGCTAAACTGAGCCGTCATGGAGCCGTTCTTCCGCCACATCCTCGAACGCACCGGCCGCGGCGAGCGCGTCGTCGCCGCGCTGGTGGTCGGCAGCCGCGGCTCGACTCCGCAGCGCATTGGCGCGCGCATGCTGTTCTTCCAGGACGGATCGAGCTGGGGCACCGTCGGCGGCGGCTGCGTCGAATCCGACGTGCGGGCCAACGCCCGGCGCACCCTGGCCGACGGCCGCGCGCGCAACATCGAAATCGATCTCGTCGACGACGTGCGCGGTGAAGGCGACGTGTGCGGCGGCTCGCTCGACGTGCTGATCGAGCCATGGGAGGCCTCAGCCGCGGCGGCGGCATGATCACGGACGCGGCCGCGGCGGCGCTCAGCGCCATCGCCTCGCGCACACCCCAGGTTTTTGTCTACGTCGCCGGCGTGCGCGGCGTCCCGGACATCGAACTCGGCCTCACGCTGCGGTACGAAACCGAAGACCGGCTCATTGGCTCGCTCGGGTCCCCGGCACTCGACGCGGCCGTCGCCCACGACGCGGCCGACGCCCTCCGGACCGGTGAGCCCGTCACCCACACCTACGCGCCGGACGGGAGCGCCTCGTCGCGGCGCGCCGCGGCCTACGTCAAGGTCTTCTTCGACCCCATCGTCCCCACGCCGCGGCTCGTCATCGCCGGCGCCGGGCACATTGCCCAGCCGCTGGCCCTCTGCGCGGATCTGCTGGAGTTCGAGACCTGGGTCGTGGACGATCGCGCCGACTACGCCAACCGCGAACGCTTTCCCACCGCGGACCGCGTCGTGGTGGACCCGATGCACGAGTTTTTCTCCGAGCTGCGCGTCGATCCGGCCACCTACGTCGTGCTCGTCACCCGCGCGCATCGCTACGACGAGGAGTCCCTGCGCCAACTGCTGGACACGCCCGCGCCCTACATCGGCATGATCGGCAGCCGCCGCCGCGTGCACATCGTCCACCAGACGCTGCTGGCGGAAGGGATTTCGCCCCACAAATTCCGCCGCGTCTACGCGCCGATCGGCCTGGACATCGGCAGCCGCACGCCCGCCGAGATCGCCCTGGCCATCATGGCCGAGATCGTGAACCTGCGCCGCGGCGGCCGCGCCTCGCACCTCTCGCTCGAAATATTCCGCGCCGAGGGCGACACCGCGTAGCCTGGCCATTCCGCGTAGGTCCGGCCGGTTGGTCACTTGGGTCAGCGCCGAGAGTTTTCCGCTTCGTCGCCGCGGTCCGGTCCGCTCTCCCTTGATTGGACCCTTGCGTAGTTCCTTCCGCAGAGCCCGAAGCGCAGGTCCGGTCCCCTCTCCCATCAAGGGAGAGGGCCGGGGTGAGGGTGATCCGGGGCTTCAGAGTGGGCGGCCGAGCACCGCGGTCCGGCGAACGGCCGCCCTTCGTACACTGCCGTCCATGGCGACCGAGCAACGCCCGCGCCTGATCGTTCTCGACGTAGCGTCCCTGCTGCACCGGGCCTATCACGCGGTGCCCAAGCACTTCGCCACCGCCGCCGGCGAGCCCACCAACGCCGTCTTCGGCTTCACCACCACCCTCCTGCGCATCGTCGACCTGCTCGCGCCCACCCACGCCGCCGCGGCCTTCGATCTCCCCGGCAAGACCTTTCGCGACGACATGTTCGAGGAATACAAAGCCGGCCGACCCGAAACCGACGAGGCCCTCGTGGTGCAGTTTGGCCGCGTGCGCGAGCTGCTCCACGTGTTCGGCATCCCGGCGTACGACCTCGAGAGCTACGAGGCCGACGACGTGCTTGGCACGCTGGCAGTGCAGGCCGAGCGCGCCGGGTTCGACGTGTTCCTGGTCACCGGGGACCGCGACGCCTATCAGCTCGTCACGTCGCACGTGCAAGTGCTCAGCAGCAACCCGCGCACCGGCGAACCGGTGATCTACGACGCGGCGGCGATCCGCGAGCGCTGGGGCGTCGAGCCGGATCAGGTCGTGGACTTCAAGGGCCTGGTGGGCGATTCCTCCGACAACATTCCCGGCGTCACCGGCATTGGCGAGAAGACCGCCTCAAAGCTCCTGCAGCAGTTTCGGGACATCGACGAGATCTACGCGCACCTCGACGACGTGGCGCCGGCGCCCCGGCGGCGGCTCGAAGACCAGCGCGATCGGGCCGAGCTCTCCCGCGAGCTGGCGCGCATCGTGACCGATCTGCCGGTCGAATTCGATCCTGATCGGACGCGCCTGTGGCAAGCCGACGCCGCCGCGACGACGGCGCTCATGCAGGAGCTCCAGTTCCGCACCCTGATGGATCGCCTGCCGTTCGGCCTCGCGGAGCCGGCGGCGGACGACGGCGCCCCGGCGACTGCCGAAATCACGCCGCGGATCGTCGACACTCCCGCCGCAGCCGAAGAGCTCGGCGAACGACTGCTCACCGTCGAACGCGCGGGCGTGTTCCCGCTGCTGCGCGATACGCGCTCGGGTCCCGAGCTCTGCGGCCTGGGCATCGCCTGGGACGGCGACTCGGCTTATGCGCCCTGCGCCCCCAACGACGCGAGCCTCCTCGACCCACTCCGCGAGTGGTTGGCGTCTGCCGACCACGACAAGGTCGTGTTCGATTCCAAGCTGCTGCGCCGCGGCCTCGCGGGCTGCGGGCTCGAATTCGGCGGGGTGCAACTCGACCTGCTGCTGGCGGCCTACCTGGTCGACGCCGACGCCACGCCGCAAACCATCGACGACCTGGCATTCCGGCGCCTGGGCGAATCCCTGGCCCCGCCGATGGTCGACGCCCCGCCGCCGAACACGCTCGCGACGCTGTCGCCTGAAGAGATCGCGCAACCCCTGGCCGTGCGCGCCGACGCCTGCCTGCGCCTCGCGCCCGGCTTGGAGCAGGATCTGGACGCCAACGACCTGACGCCCATCCTGCGCGACGTCGAGATGCCGCTGGCCGCCGTGCTGGCCGACATCGAGAGCCGGGGCGTGGCCATCGACGTCGACGCGCTGCGGGAACTCTCGCAGGCCATGCAAGGCGAAATCGAGACCCTGGCCGCGGCCATCCACGCCGACGCCGGCGCGCCCTTCAACATCAACTCGCCCAAGCAGCTCGGCCCCGTGCTCTTCGAGAAATTGGGGCTGCCGGCGGGCCGCAGGACGAAATCGGGCTACTCCACGGCCAGCGGCGTGCTCGAAGGGCTGGTCGACGCGCACCCCGTGGCGCAGCGGGTGCTCGACTTCCGCGCCGTCTCCAAGCTCAAGTCCACCTACGCCGACGCGCTGGCCAACCTCGTTGTCCCCGAGACTGGACGCATCCACACCAGCTTCAACCAGGCGGTGGCCGCTACGGGTCGGCTCTCATCGGCCAACCCGAATCTGCAGAACATCCCCATCCGCACCGCGCGCGGACGCGAGATCCGGCGGGCGTTCGTCTCCGGCGCCGACGACCTGGCCCTGCTGGCCATCGACTACTCGCAAATCGAGTTGCGCGTGCTGGCCCACGCGAGCGAGGACGAGGCCATGTGCGCGGCGTTTCGGGAGGGGCAGGACATCCACGCCGCGACCGCCGCGCGCCTCTACGGCGTGGGCATCGCGGACGTCACCTCGGACATGCGCCGCCTCGCCAAGACCACGAACTTCGGCATCGTCTACGGCATCAGCGCCCCGGGGTTGGCGCAGCGCACCGAGATGACCTTCGAGGAGGCCCAGGCGTTCATCGACACCTATTTCGCCACCTATCCCGGCGTCAAGGCCTACATGGACCGCACCATCGCCGAGGCCCACGAGCGCGGCTACGTGCAGACCATGCTCGGGCGGCGCCGCTATCTACCGGGTCTCAAGGCGCGCGTCTTTCACCAGCGCGCCGCCACCGAGCGCGTGGCCATCAACATGCCCATTCAGGGCGCCGCGGCAGACATCATCAAGATCGCCATGATCCAGTTGGATCGGGAATTGCAGCGCCACGCCCTCGCGTCCCGCATGCTGCTGCAAGTCCACGACGAGCTGGTGCTGGAGGTGCCGCGGGACGAGCTCGACGATGTGGTTCCACTGGCGACCGCCAGCATGACCCAGGCCTATCCCCTGCGCGTGCCCGTGGTCGTCGACGCGCGCGTGGGCGCCAACTGGCGCGACATGGAGGAGCTGTAGCCGGGGCGCTGCACGGCGCGGCCAATCGCGCCATCGGCGACTGGCTCTCTCTTCCTTGATGAGACCTTTGCAAGGTGTTGCACTTCGTTTGTGAATTCGGGGAATCCAGTCCGGTCGAATCTGGAAGCGCAACGGATGCTTGGTGTCGGGCGGGTCTGAGACCCGCCCCTTGTATGTTGCGAGACCTTCGGATCGTCCGAAGGCAAGCACCGGGCCGGG